>CACZSA010000137.1 GCA_902783705.1 uncultured Ruminococcus sp. | reverse complement strand
GGCGGCGATGGCGTCGAAGACCACGGAGGCCGGGTCAGCGCCTTCCTTCTGGGAGATCAGCTCCACACCGGCGCGGTCGCACCACACAGCAAGCTGTTCGATCGCCGCCGCACGGAACGTGTCCGCCGCCGCGACGACGACTTTTTTGCCGCTCTTTTTGAGGTTGTTCGCGATCTTGCCGATCGACGTGGTCTTGCCGACGCCGTTAACGCCGATCACGAGGATGACGGAGGGCGTCGTCGAAAGATCGAGCGGTTCGCCCTCGCCGACCTGCGCGCGGAGGATGTCGGCAAGCTCGTACTTGACGTCCTCGGCGTTCTTGATGTTCTTTGTCTTGACGCGGTCACGGAGCTCATCGATGACCTTTTCCGTCGTGGCGGCGCCCATGTCTGCCATGATCATGATCTCCTCCAGCTCCTCGAGCAGGTCCTCGTCGACCTTGCGGAAGTTCTTCACGACCTCGTTGAGCTGTCCGAACACCGCGTTCTTCGTCTTCGCGAGTCCGGCCTTCAGTTTGTCGAAAAATCCCATAAGTACCTCGGTAAATTCTGTTGTCCGTATATCCGTTCAGCGGAAGAGCGCGTCGCGGTCGTCCCCCGTTCCGAGGGTGAAGACCTTCGAGACGCCCGGCTTCTGCATGGTCACGCCGTAGAGGGTGTCCGCGATGTCCATGGTCCCGCGGCGGTGCGAGATCATGATGATCTGCATCTTTTCCGCGACTTTTTTCACGTACCGCCCGACCCGTCCGACGTTCACCTCGTCGAGCGCGGCTTCGATTTCGTCGAAGATGCAGAACGGGGAGGGGTTGACACGGATGAGCGCAAAGAGGAGCGCGATGGCGATGAACGCCTGTTCGCCGCCGGAGAGAAGGTTGAGGTTCTTGATCGTCTTTCCGGGCGGCGCGGCGACGATCTCGATGCCCGATTCGAGCGGGTTCTCGGGATCGGCGAGCAGCACCTCTGCGTGTCCGCCGCCGAAGAGCTCGCGGAAGACCTCGCCGAAATAGCCGTTGATCTTCGAGAACGCCTCGAGGAACATTTTCTTCATGTCCTCCTCGATCGTCGAGAGGATCCCTTCGAGGTCCTCCTTCGACGCGCGCAGGTCGTCGAGCTGGGTGCGGATGCGGTCGTAGCGGGCCTTCACGTCGTTGTATTCGTCGATCGCCTCGACGTTGACGTGCCCGAGGCCGCGGATCTGGTTCCGCAGCTCGGTCTGCGCCGCCTGGTACTTCGTCCGCTCGCCGTCCTCGATGACGTGGCAGTCGTTTTCCTCGGCGAAACGCACGGCGAGGGCGTAGGTGAATTCATAGTCGTCCCACATCCGCGCGCCGAGCTTCTGTTCGTCCTCCTTCAGGGAGGCGAGCCGGGCTTCGTTCTTGGAGTGGGCGATGAAGCAGAGCTCCTTCTTCGAAGTCTGCTCCTTGAGCGTCTGGCGGAGGGCGTTCAGCTTCGTTTCAATCGCGTCGCCCGTCTCGTCGATCTGCTTCTGACGGCCTCCGAGGGATTCCGCGGTCTTGCGCAGTTCCTCGGCCTCGCGGCGTCTTTCGTCCGCGGCCTCGTCGAGGGATGAGATCTTCTCCGCGAGGGCGTCGGCGGATGCCTGTCTGCGGTCCCGCTCCTCACAAGCTGCTCGGATGCGCGCTTTGGTCTCCCCGATGGAGGTATCGGCGGCTTCGCGGTCGCGGTTCAGCTCGGCGAGGCGGATGCGCAGCTCGTTCGCCCGGTCGGTGATCTCCCCGATCTCGAGCTCTTCGGCTCCGCGTTCTGCGGCGAGTTCTTCCCGCTGGACGGCGACGGACCGGACGGCTTCTGCCTCGACGTCGATCAGGGATTTCAAGCCCGCGAGGTCGTCCGCGCTCCTTGCGCTCGACTCGGTGAGGCTCCGGCTGTCGTTCTTCATGTCCGCGACGAGGGAGGCGAGGGTCTTGCGCCGTCCGTCCGCGTCGCTGTAGGTCTTGTTTTCCGCGCCGATCAGGGCCTCGATCAGGCTCCGGCGCTCCTCTTCCCCGCGGGATCCCGAGGCAATGAGGGCGGCGCGGTCTTCGGATTCCTTGATTTTCTTTTTGAAATCGGCGACGGCGGAGGAGATGCCGTCCGCTTCCCGCCGCAGGGCTTCGATCTGCGCCGCGCGGGTGAGGATCCCGCTGTCTCGGCGCGTCTGACCGCCCGTGAGCGAGCCGCCGATATTGGTCTGCTGACCGTCGAGCGTCACCGCGCGGAGTCTCCATCCGGTCCTTTTCGCGGCGGCGAGGGCGTTGTCGAGGTTGTCGAACACCGCGACGCGCGCGAGCAGGGACGAGACGATCGCCCGGTATTCCTCCGCGGTCCCGACGAGGGAATCTCCCCAGCCGATGAAGCCGGGGGCACGCTCGGCGCTCTCCTCATCCCGGTTCCGCTGGCCCGCCCGGATCGTCGTCATCGGGTAGAAGGTCGCGCGTCCGGCTCCGCCCCGCTTCAGGGCTTCGATCGCGGCTTTGGCGGCGTATTCGTCCTCCGTGACGATGTTCTGAAGCGCCCCGCCGAGGGAGGTCTCGATCGCGACGATGTATTTCTGTTCCACCGAAACGAGCGTCGAGAGCGGTCCGCGGATGCCTCCGAGACGCCCGGCGCGCGCTTCGTTCATGACGTAGCGGACGCTGTTATTGAATCCCTCGAAATGCTCCTGCATCCGCTCGAGGGCGGCGGCGCGGCTCTCGCAGGAATCGAGTTCGGCCTGGCGGACGCGCATCTGCCGCATGAGATCGTCGGAGACGTCCCGCTCGTCGGCGAGCTTTTTGTCAACCTCGGCGAGGGCGGCGTTGATCTTCTCGATCTCCGCGCGGTAGGCCGCAATCTGTTCCTCGGCATCGCGGCAGATTTTGTCCGCCGCGGCGATCTCCTCCTCGTGCCGCGCGATTTCCGCGTCAATGTTCGCGCTGCGCTGCTTCTGGTTGTGGATATTGTTCTCGAGGACGTTCAGCCGCACGCGCAGGTCGGTGAGCTTCCCTTCCGCGGCCTGCTGCTTTTTGAGCAGGGCGTCGAGGTTCTCGGTCTTCTCGCGTGTCTTCGCGCTGAGGTCGGCGATCCGCTCGTTCTGTGCGGCGTATTTCGTCTCGGCGTCGGCGTATTCCCCGTCGATGGCGGCGAGACGTTCCCGGAGCGCGGCGAGGCGTTCCTCCTCCTGTCCCCGGGTCGCGTCCGCGGCGTCGCGCAGGCCTTTTTCGGTCGCGAGCGCGGATTCGGCGGCGGCTCTCTCCTTTGCGAGGATCTTCGCGTCCGATTCCGCGGCGTTCATCTTCTTCGTCGCGTCGGCGGTTTCCTCGTAGTTGCGGCGGGAGGCCTCCTTGTTGTCGTGGGACTGGTCGGAGAGGCGCTCGATCTGCGCGTCGGTCACCTTGACGGAGTCCTCCGCCATTTCAAGCTCGTGCTTCGAAAGCTCCGTGTCGCCCTCGCTCTTCGCGATTGCCTTTTTCAGGCGTTCCTCGTCGTAGAGCCAGAGGGAGACGTCCGTCTTTTTCTTTTCGTTGTAGAGCTCGAGGTATTTTCTCGCCTTTGCGCTCTCGCGTTCCAGCGGTCCGATCCGCGCGGCGAGCTCGGCTTCGATGTCCTCGACGC
Source organism: uncultured Ruminococcus sp. (assembly GCA_902783705.1). Taxonomy (GTDB): domain Bacteria; phylum Bacillota; class Clostridia; order Oscillospirales; family CAG-272; genus UMGS1696. The sequence goes on along the minus strand of CACZSA010000137.1, from coordinate 23,486 downwards.
GCTCCATGTTCGCCTCGGTCTCGGCGAGCTTCTTTTCGGATTCGCTCTTTTTATAGCGGAAACGGGAAATTCCGGCGCTCTCCTCAAAGATACCGCGCCGGTCCTCGCTTTTTTTCGATATGATCTCCGCGATCCGCCCCTGTCCGATGATCGAATAGCCCTCGCGCCCGATCCCGGTGTCGAGAAAGAGCTCGGAGATATCCTTGAGGCGGCATTTTTTGCGGTTGATGAAGTATTCGCTGTCCCCGCTCCGGTAGTAGCGGCGGGTGACGGTGATCTCCTCATAGGGAGATCGGAGCGTACGGGGCTCCTCGCTGTCGTCGAACGTCACGGACACCTCGGCGAAGCTCATCGGCTTCACGTCGTCCGCGCCCGCGAATATGACGTCCTCCATCTTGCTTCCGCGGATGTTCTTCGAGGACAGCTCGCCGAGGACCCAGCGCATCGCGTCGGTGATATTCGACTTGCCGCTGCCGTTCGGCCCGACGATGACGGTCGCGCCGCCGGCAAATTTCAGAACGGTGCGTTCGGGAAAGGATTTGAAGCCGTGCAGCTCCAGCGATTTCAGATACATCCGGTCCCCTCCCCTTCGTTGTCCTCATCCGGTGATGACAGATTCATGGAATACCGCGCTCGGCGGCGATTGGATTTGAAATTCACGGATTTACTCGTGGAGCTCGCCGAAGAGGATCAGGGCCTCTCTCGCGGCCTGCTGCTCCGCCTCCCGCTTGGTCTTCGCAAGTCCCCGCCCGATGACGTTCGAATTGAGGCGCGCCTCGACGGAGAACTGCTTGTTGTGGTCGGGACCCTCCTCGCCGACGAGGACGTATTCGAGGATCTCGCCGCCCGCCTGCTGCACGATCTGCTGCAGGGAGGACTTATAATCCCGGCTTCCGGTCTTCGATACCTCCTCGACCATCGGGACGATGAACGGCGTGAGGAAGCGCGTCACGTCGCCAAACGTCTCGCCACAGTCGAGGTAAATCGCCGCAAGGAGCGCCTCGAAGGCGTCCGCGGTGATCGAGGGGCGGTGGCGTCCGTCGTTGATGATCTCGCCGCGCCCGAGGAAGAGGTAGTCGCCGAGCCCGATCTGTGCCGCGTACCGGGCCAGCGCCTTTTCGCAGACGACCGCCGCGCGGATCTTCGTGAGCTCGCCCTCCTGCTTGGCAGCGTAGTGCTCGAAGAGGTAGGAGGAGACGACGATCGAGAGGACGGAATCCCCGAGGAATTCGAGCCGCTCGTTGTACGGGATGTGCTCTCCCTTCGCCTTCATTTCGTTATGATAGGAAGAATGCGTGAGGGCTTCGGTCAGGACCGCGTGGTCGCGGAAGGTGTGACCGATCTTCTCCTCAAGCTCTTCCATCGGTTTTCTTTCTTCGTACATTCTGAAACTCCTCGTCCGGCGCCCGCACGGGAACCGGAGATGTATTCATAATCCTTACTCCGCAGGGACTTTACTGAGGGCCGCCATCTGTTCGGCGATCTGCTCGGTCACGCCCGTGCTGATGTAGGCCTCGGCCTGCCGCACGGCGTTCATGATCGCGCGCGCGTCGGAGCTTCCGTGGGCCTTGATGACGGGCTTCTGGAGTCCGAGCAGGGGCGCGCCGCCGTATTCGTTCGCGTCGAAGTCGTGCTTCACCTGTCTGAGCTGGTCTTTCATCGCGAAGAACGACAGCTTCGTTAAGGTATTGGTCATGTACATGTCCTTCAGCAGCGAGAACATGAACTTCGACATGCCCTCAATGAGCTTGAGGGTGATGTTCCCGGTGAAGCCGTCGGTGACGAGGACGTCGCACGGGCCGAACGGGAGCTCCTTGCCCTCGACGTTGCCGTGGAACCGGATCCCCGGAGCGGCGGTGAGCTTCGCGTACGCGTCGATCTGGACCTGCGTGCCCTTGTGCTCCTCCGCGCCGTTGTTGAGGAGTCCGACCTCGGGACGCTCGACGCCCAGCACGTTCTTCATGTAGACCGATCCCATGACCGCCCACTGGACGAGATAGTCCGCCGTGACGTTGATGTTTGCGCCGGAATCCATCAGGAGAATCGGACGGGAGAACGGGAGCACCGTCGCGATGCCCGAGCGCTGGACGCCTTTGACCGTCCGGATGATGAGGGACGATCCGGCGTGAAGCGCGCCCGTGTTGCCCGCGGAGACAAAGGCGTCGCCGCCCTCCTTGAGAAGCCGCAGTCCGACCGCCATCGAAGAATCCTTTTTTCCGCGCACGACGGAGAGCGGGTCGTCCTCCATCGTGATCTCCACGTCGGTGTGGACGATGTCGAAGACACGCGGATCCGCGCCTTCATCCCGGAGGATCGATTCGATCTTCCCCCGGTTCCCGACGAGCGTGAGACGGGATTTCGCGTTCTGCGAGGCAAGGACAGCCCCCCGGACGATCTCCTCCGGCGCGTTGTCCCCGCCCATCGCGTCTATGATGATGTTCATGTTGTCTCCTGTCTTTCAGGCGCCGCGCCGATCTCGGGCAGGATGCGTCCGACTTCTTCGAGCGCGCGTGCGGACAACGCCTCGTTCCGCGCACGCTTTCCCCCCTTGACTCGGGTCTCGAGCGGCGGGATCACGCCGAAATTCGCGTTCATCGGCTGGAAGAGCGTCTGCTCTCCATGCGCGATGTAATAGGCCATCGCCCCGGTCATCGTGGTCTGCGGGAAGAGATACGGGTCGAGCCCCTGTGCCCTGCGCGCGGCGTTGATCCCCGCGACAAAGCCGGAGGCTGCCGATTCGATGTATCCCTCGACGCCCGTCATCTGCCCGGCAAAATAGATATTGTGGTTTTCTCTGAGCGAATAATCCGCGTCGAGCAGGTCCGGCGAGCAGAGGAAGGTGTTCCGGTGCATCACGCCGTAGCGCAGGAATTCCGCCGATTCGAGTCCCGGGATCATGCGGAAGACGCGCCGCTGTTCGGGCCACGTCAGGTGCGTCTGGAAGCCGACGAGGTTGTACATCGTGCCCGCTTCGTTTTCGCGTCGAAGCTGGACGACGGCGTAGTATTCCTCCCCGGTTTCCGGATTGCGGATGCCGACAGGCTTCATCGGGCCGAAGCGGAGGGTGTCCTCGCCCCGGCGCGCCATGACCTCGACGGGCATGCAGCCCTCAAAGACCTTGAGGCGGTCGCCCCGCTCGAAGTCATGCAGCTCGGCCTCCTCGGCGGAGAGGAGCGCTTCGTAGAACGCCTTGTACTCCGCCTCGGTGAAGGGGCAGTTGATGTAATCCGCGCCGCCCTTGCCGTAGCGGGAGGCGAAAAAGGCCTTCGTCATGTCGACCGATTCGAAGTCGACGATCGGGGCCGCGGCGTCGTAGAAATAGAGGCTCTTTCCGCCGATGCGCCGGGCGATCTCCCCGGCAAGCGCATCGGACGTGAGCGGACCCGTCGCGACGACCGTGATCTCGTCGTCCGGGATCGCGGTCATCTCCTCCTCGATCACCTCGATGAGGGGACAGGCGCGGATCTTTTCGGTCACATAGTCCGAGAAGCGGACCCGGTCCACCGCCAGCGCGCCGCCCGCCGCCACTCTCGAATCGAGCGCGGCCTCCATGATGAGCGAGCCCATCCGGCGCAGTTCTTCTTTGAGAAGGCCCGCGCCGTTGGTCAGCTCCGCCGAACGGAGGGAGTTCGAGCAGACGAGCTCCGCGAAGCCGTCCGCGTGATGGGCGGGGGTGCGCTTCTTCGGCTTCATCTCGTAAAGCCGCACGCGCGTTCCCCGCTTCGCTGCCTGCCACGCGGCCTCGCTTCCGGCAAGCCCCGCTCCGTACACATTGATCGTATTCATGATTCTTCCGTCATTCCGCCGTTGTCCTCGGCTGTCTCCGCAGGCGGTACGTCGCGCTTGTAGCCGCAGCCCTCGGTCTTGCAGACAAGCTGATTGCGTCCTTTCTTGCGGTAGAGCATTCCGCCGCACGAGGGGCATTTCTCGTTCGTCGGGAGATCCCACGAGGAGAATTTGCATTTCGGGTACCGCGTGCAGCTGTAAAAGACCGAGCGGTTCTTTCCGTATTTCGTCACGAGATCCGCGCCGCATTCCGGGCATTTCACGCCGAGCGGACGGACCTTCTGGCGGGTATTCTTGCATTCGGGATAGCGCGAGCAGGCGTAGAAGCTGCCGTAGCGACCCGTGCGCAGGATCATGTCCGCCCCGCAGAGCTCGCATTTCTCGGGCGCGATCTCCGCCTTCTTCTCGACGAGATCGTCGCCGGATTTGGTGAGGGGCTTGGTGTTCTTGCAGGCCGGGTAATTCGGACACGCGGCGAATTTGCCGTAGCGTCCGTTCTTCACGATCATGCGGCTGCCGCACTTCTCGCAGATGATGTCGGTCTCCTCGACGGGGACCTCGACCTCATGCTCGCCGACGGTCGCCTGTGCGCGTTCCAGCTCGCGCTCGAAGCCTCCCCAGAAGCCGTTCAGCACGTCGAGCATGGTGTCCTTGCCGTTCTCCACGTTGTCGAGCTTATCCTCCATCGAGGCTGTGAACTGCACGTCGACGATGTCCGGGAAGTTCTCGCACATGAGCTTGGTCGTGACCTCTCCGAGCGGCGTCGGGACGAGGGACTTGCCCTCCCGCTTGACGTAGCCGCGCGTGGTGATGGTCGTGATGATCGTCGCGAAGGTGCTCGGACGGCCGATCCCGCGCTCCTCGAGGAGCTTCACGAGCGTCGCTTCGTTGTAGCGCGGCGGCGGCTCGGTGAAGTGCTGGTTCGGCGTGACGGATTCGGCGGTGAGGTCCTCGCCCTCTTTCAGGACGGGCAGGCGCGCCGCTTTTTCGTCGTCGTCGCTCTTTTCGTCGGTCGATTCCTCGTACAGGGCCATGTAGCCCGGAAACTTGACGGTGTAGCCGCTCGCGCGGAAGAGATAGCCCGCCGCTGTGAGGTCCGTCTGGACCGTCGAGAGCTCGGCGGATTCCATCTGGCTCGCGATGAAGCGGTCCCAGATCAGCTTATAAAGGCGGTACTGGTCGGGCGTGAGCTGCTTGCGGATCGCCTGCGGCTCGATCATCGCGCCGGAGGGACGGATCGCTTCGTGCGCGTCCTGCGCGTTCGCCTTGGAGTGGTAGACACGCGGGGTCTTCGGGTAGTATTCCTCGCCGTATTTTCCGGTGATATACGTCTTTGCCGCGTCCCTCGCCTCGTCCGCGATGCGGAGGGAGTCGGTACGCATGTAGGTGATCAGACCCTGCACGCCGCCAAACTCGGATCCGACGTTGACGCCTTCGTACAGCTCCTGCGCTACCCGCATGGTGCGCTGGGACTGGAAATTGAGCTTGCGGGAGGCCTCCTGCTGGAGGGTCGAGGTCGTGAAGGGCGGCGCGGGATTCTTTGTCCGGCGTCCCTGGCGGATCTCCTCCACATGGAAGGGCTTGCCCTGCACCGCGTCGTACACACGGCGGGCCGCTTCCTCGTCCGGGAGGGGCATCTTGTCGCGCTCGCCGGCACGTCCCCAGAATTTCGCCTCGAACGGCTTTCCGTCGGAGGCGTCGAGGACGGCTTCGATCGTCCAGTATTCCTCGGGGACGAACGCGCGGATCTCGTTTTCGCGGTCCACGATGATCCTCGTCGCGACGGACTGCACGCGCCCGGCGGAGAGACCGCTCTTGACGGTCTTCCAGAGGAACGGGGAGAGCTTGTAGCCGACGATGCGGTCGAGGATGCGGCGTGTCTGCTGGGCGTTCACGACGTCCATGTCGATCTCGCGGGGCTTCTTGATCGATTCCTTCACGACGCTCTTGGTGATGGCGTTGAAGGGAACGCGCTTGATCTTCGACGCGGGAATGGCGAGGGCGTTGACGAGGTGCCACGCGATGGCTTCCCCCTCCCGGTCAGGGTCCGTTGCGAGATAGACGCGGTCCGCGTTTTTGACTTCCTTCTTCAGTTCCTTGATGAGGTCGCCCTTCCCGCGGATGTTGATATAGTGCGCTTCAAAATTGTTGTCGATGTCAATGCCGAGAGTCGATTTCGGCAGGTCGCGGATATGCCCCTTGCAGGCGACCACCTTGTAGGAAGAGCCGAGATAGCTCTTGACGGTGCTCGCCTTGGTCGGGGACTCCATGATTACAAGATTCGTCATCCTGTGTGTGATTCCTTCCTTGGCTGTTGGCGGTTGAGGCCGGATTCTCCGCCGGCGCGGATCAGTCGTTCTCCGACTGCATGATATCGTCGGGGGCGACGCGCATGAAATACCCGCCGCTTCCCGATTCGACGGCTCCGGCCACTTCGAGCACGGTGAGCGCGCCCATGACCGTTCCGATATCGCATCCTTCGTCCACCAGCTCGTCCGGGAGCGTGGGGACATTCGGTTTCATTTTATTATATACCTTTCGTTCCGCTTCATCAAGCGTGTCCAGCTCAGTTTTTTGCGCCGGAATGACATTTTCGGGAGAATTTACAGTTTGTTTCAACGTTTGAGCAAAATCGTTCGCTTTTTGAACGTTCTTCTCCTCCCGGACGGGGATCTCTGGGCGCGGCGCGGGTCTTGTCTCTTCGCGAGGCTCTGCCGGACGGGCAGATTCCGACGGACGGGCAGATTCCGACGGACGGACAGATTCCGACGGACGGACAGGCACCTCCGCGTTTTGCCCTTCGCGGGCATTGGTGCGGGCGGAACGGAATTTCTCGTCCGCCTCGGCCCTCGCGTCGTGCCGGATGTCCTTGGCCCGCTCGCCGACGAACGGCGTCTGCCGCTCGGATTTCCCCTGCGCGCCGATGCGGGTCCGCTGCATGGCGGTCATCGACAGCTTGTCGAAGTCGAGACCGTGAAGGGCGCGATGCGCGCGGTCGACGCTGACGGTCTTATAGATGAATTCAAATTCCGCGAGGATGTCCTCGGCCTGGATCGCCGGGAGCGCGCCGTCGCGGATGAGATCGTTCGTGCCCTCGGCGCCGGGATCCCCGACCTTGCCGGGCACGGCGAAGAGCTTCCGTCCCTGTTCGAGCGCGCGTTTCGCCGTGATGAGCGCGCCGCTCTTCGAATCGGCCTCGACCACGACGGCGGCGTCGGACAGGCCGCTCATGATGCGGTTGCGGACCGGGAAATGGCTCCCGACCGGCGGCGTGCCCGGAGGATACTCCGAGACGACGGAGCCGTGCGCGAGGATCTTGTGATAGATTTCGGTATGCTCGCGCGGATAAATCACGTCGACGCCCGAGCCGAGCACCGCCGTGACCTCGCCGCCCGCGTCCAGCGCGCCGATGAGGGCCATGCTGTCCGCGCCGAGGGCCATGCCGCTGACAACGACCGCGCCGCCGAACGCCAGACCTGCGCCGAGCGAATAGGCGATGCGGCGTCCGTAGTCGGACATCTTGCGCGTGCCGACCACCGCCGTGCGCATCCGCGCGCCGAAGTCCGGGAGGGTCCCCAAGACGTAGAGCACGAGCGGCAGGTCGCGTAGGGTGCGGAGGGGATCGGGATAGCCGGGATCTGCCGGGGTGAGCACGGAGATCCCGCGGTATTCGGAGCGCGAGAGAATATCCGCCGCGCGTTCGAGCGACGAGCGTCTCAGCTTCTGGCGGATCGCGGTGACGGCCTCGGGGCGCAGTTCCACGTCGGAGACCACGGCATCGGGTCCCGCTTCATACAGGGCGCGGGGCGAGCCGAACTGCCGGATCAGCGGGGCGGCATACATGCTCCCCTGTCCGAGCGCTTCGGCGAGCCAGATCCAATATACTCTTTCATCATCCATCTCATACCTCCCGCCGCATGGGCGTTCACGGATTTTCAGATGTTTCCCTCTCTTGCGTATTCCCACAGGATGCAGACGGCAGCCGCGGCGGCGTTGAGGCTTTCGGCCCCGCCCGTCATCGGGATGCGGAGCGCGGCGTCGCAGGCGGAGATCATCTCTGGGGACAGTCCATGTCCCTCGTTGCCGATCACGGCGCAGTCACTCACCCGCGTCTCGAATTCGCCGAGGGTGAAGCTGTGCTCCCCGAGCGCGGCGGCCAAAACGCGTCTTCCGGCCTTTTGCATCCGGCGCACGCAGTCGATCCCGTCCTCCGCGAGGTAGACCGGGAGGCGGAAGAGCGCGCCCATCGATGCCCGGACGGTCTTCGGATTATATAGATCCGCCGAGTCCGAGAGAATCACGCCGCGCACGCCGAGCGCCTCTGCTGAGCGAAGGATCGTCCCGAGGTTTCCGGGATCGCGGATGCCGTCGAGCATGAGGAGTCGCCGCCCCGCCTGCCACTCGTCAAAGCCGTCCGTCCGGCACAGCTCCCCGCCCGTCGGCAGGACCGCGATCACGCCCTGCGGCGATTTCTCGGTCGAGACCTTCTTGAAGGCGGAATCCGAGAGCACCGTCACGGGAGCGCCTGACCCCGCCGTCCTTTCGGCAAGCAGGCAGGCGTCGTCCGTCTGTGCGAAGGACTCCGAGAACAGGACGGTTTCCGGGCGGATTCCGGCGTCGAGGGCGTCGCGCGTGAGCTTGATCCCCTCGGCGAGGTAAAGGCCGGTCCCCTCGCGGTATTTCCGGTCGGCGAGCTTCGAGAGCGCGGCGATCTTCGGATTGGCCCGCGAGGTGATGTACAGGGCTGCATACTGTTCGATAAAGCTGTTCAATTCCATCGGTACAGGATAAAAAGAATGGGGTGTGCCTTGCCGCAACACCCCGTTGAGGTTTGATTAAAGAGCTGCCTTTGCCGTATCGGCGAGCGCCGCGAACCCTTCCTTGTCGGAGACGGCGATCTCAGCAAGCATCTTGCGGTTGAGGTCAACGCCGGCGAGCTTCAGACCGTGCATGAAGGTCGAATAGTTCATGCCGTTGACCTTGGCCTGCGCGGAGATGCGGGCGATCCAGAGGGAACGGAAGTTTCTCTTCTTCTGCTTGCGGCCGATGTACGCGTAGTTGCCGCTCTTCATGACGGCCTGCTTCGCCATCTTGAAGTGCTTCGACTTCGCGCCCCAGTAACCCTTCGCCGCCTTTAAGACTTTATTTCTTCTTTTGCGCGTCATCATCGCGCCTTTTACACGTGCCATGGTTCTTTATCCTTTCTGTCGCTTCGTTCAGTCTTTGTTGATGCGTCTCTTGACGTTGGCAGTCATTGCGGGGCTGAGGATCTGGCTGCTTCTGAGGTGTCTCTTTCTCTTCTGCGTCTTCTGGCCGAGATTGTGGCGGTGATCGGAATGGAACACCTTGACCTTGCCGGTTCCGGTGACGGAATATCTCTTCGCAGAGGCTTTATGCGTCTTGATCTTTCCCATTTTTCTATGCGTCCTTTCAAATGATTGGTGGTTTTCTGTAAGTGCGGTTTTTTCGACCCGGAGTTCCGGCCGACGCGCGATCACTTCGCCGTATTCTTCACGGGCACAATGAACATCGTGAGCTGTCTGCCGTCGAGCGCGGGCTTCTTATCGACCGTACCGACTTCCTTGACTGCTTCTTCAAATCTTGCGAGCATTTCGCGTCCGAGCTCCTGATGGGCGATTTCGCGTCCCTTGAACCGGAGGCTCACGCGGACCTTGTTGCCGTCCTCGAGGAACTTGATCGCGCGGTTTGCCTTGGTCTCGAAATCGTGCGTATCGATCCGGCAGGAAAGCTGAACTTCCTTGACCTCGACGGTCTGCTGCTTCTTTTTCGCTTCCTTCTCGCGCTTGTCGGCCTCGTAACGGTACTTTCCGTAATCCATTGCGCGGCAGACGGGCGGCTGTGCGGTGGGAGCGATCATGACAAGATCAAATCCCCGGTCGTAGGCGTACGTCTTGGCATCGTTCAGGCTCATGATGCCCATCTGACCGTTGTTTTCGTCGATCATGCGTACTTCCTTTGCCCGGATGTCGTCATTGATGATAAGTTCTTTCGCGCTAATAGCTAAGCACCTCCAACGTGATAAAAAAATCGCACGGAGAACCTTCTCCGCACGACAAAATCACCTTGCGCTTTTATGAACCCTGACGTGCCCTTGCAGCAGGGTGAGAACGGAGAAAAGTTCTGCTTGTTTGTACTCCGTTATTATACACCCGCGCCGTTCTTTTGTCAAGAGGGATCCGCCGTTTTTTTCCATCAATTTTCACGTGCTCCGCGGCCCCTCTTCTGTATCATGTGACGAATCTGGAGCATATACGTTAAAAGATGAAATTTATTCTTGCAATTCGCCGTTCGCTGTGATACAATACACAGGCATTCCATCAAAGGAGACTCCAAACATGCCGGAGAAGAATCCGAAACTGAAAATTTTCCGTGACTACGTCCTGATGACGGCGGGCACCGTGCTCATGACGGTCGGCGTCTATTTCTTCAAGATCCCGAACGGCTTCTCGACGGGCGGTGTGAGCGGCATCGGCACCCTGCTCGGCAAGATCACGCCGGTCACGCCCGCGACGTGGATCAGCATCCTCAACGTGGTCCTCTTGCTCCTCGGCTTCGCGGTGCTCGGGCGGGAGACGGGCGTGCGGACGGTGTACTGTTCCCTGCTCTTCTCGGGGCTGACGCAGGCGCTCGAATGGATCGTGCCGCTCGGTCGTCCGCTGACGGACCAGCCGTTTCTGGAGCTGGCGTACGCGATGATCCTCACGGCCTTCGGCTCCGCGCTGATCTTCCATTCGCAGGCGTCCTCGGGCGGGACGGACATTGTCGCGCTGATTCTGAAGAAGTACTCCTCCCTGAACGTGGGGATGGCGCTTCTGTGCGTGGATTTCCTCATCGCGGCGTGTTCGTTCGTGGTATTCGACGTGCGGACGGGTCTGTTCTCCCTCGCGGGGTTATTCGCAAAGGCATTCCTCGTGGACAGCGTCATCGAGAATCTCGACGCGTGCAAGTATTTTGTCGTGATCACGACGCGGGAACATGCGGAGGATATCAGCGCGTTCATCCTGACGTCCCTGCATCACGGGGCAACGGTGGAGTTCGGTCAGGGCGCGTTCACGCACGAGGACAAGATCATCCTGCACACGGTCTGCCGCCGGAGCGAGGCGCCGTCCTTACAGCGGAGGATCCGGGAGGTGGATCCTTCGGCGTTCATCATCATCACGACGAGCAGCGAGATCATCGGACGGGGGTTCCGCGGGGTACTGTAAGGCCCCTGCCCGGTGTCCGAAGGGGTGCGTATTCCTTCGGATCTCCGCCGGACCTTGCTTCTGCGAGCTTTATATATTTATATTCGGACCGGAACGGAGTTTATGCTATTTGTTCCGGTCCTTATCTTTTTGCTTCTCTCAATGTTGAGATCCGCAGCGTTTGCCCAAAGGGCTTTCCGGTCGCCCTTTGGAAACCTTCGGGTGGTCTCACTGAACTTGGATACCTTCGGAGATTGCCTTTGAACCTCTCTCACACCAGCGCGGGGAGGACTTCGGCGACGGACTCACGGATCAGGATATCGGCGTCGCAGTCGTAGGGGGTGGGATCGAAGTTGATGATCGCGAGGATCTTGTTCCTGCCCAGCCCAGGCGATCGCGTGAAGCGGGTGACGAGGGAGGACGCGGGGTAGACCGTGAGAGAGGAGCCGCCGACGATGAGCAGATCTGCCCGCTCGACCTCGCGCCTGGCTTCCTCGAACGCCTCTTTGGGGAGGAATTCGCCGTAGAGCACGACATCCGGGCGCACGGTCCCGCCGCAGGTCTCGCAGCGGGGGACGCCCTCGGTCTCGGCGATATAATCCCGCTCGACGGGATGTCCGCACTTCGAGCAGTACGACTGTGCGCACGAGCCGTGGAGCTCGAGGACTTTCCGGCTCCCCGCCGCCTGATGCAGGCCGTCGATGTTCTGCGTGATGACGGCGTGGATGCGGCCCCGCTTTTCAAGCTCCGCGAGGGCGATGTGCGCGGGGTTCGGCTTCGCCTCGGGATGCAGGATCATTGCGCGGTAGTAGGCGAAGAATTTCAGGGGTTCCTTTTCGAGGCACTCGTCGCTCAGAAGATACTCCGGCGATTCCTCCCCGCTCACGGTATAGAGCCCCGACGCGCCGCGGAAATCCGGGATCCCGCTCGCCGTCGACATGCCCGCGCCGCCGAAAAAGACCGCGTGCTCCGCTCGCTCGAGGGCGTCCTTCAGCCGTCTGATATCGTCGTTCATCGTTGTCCCTCCGTCATTCATGCTTGTAGATATCCCGATCGAGCGCAAAGATCTTCTGCGAGAAGGTCCCCGCGTCGAGCCCGTCGAGCGATTCGCGGTAGATCTCCATCCGGCTGTCGACGAGGTCGATCAGGTACAGAAGATCGGCCTCCGCGAACCTCGGAACGACCGCCGCGCCGAAATCCGGTTCTCCGTGATGGGAGAGGATCATGTGGCAGAGGAGCATGGTCTTCTCCTCCGGCACGCCGAGCCGCTCCGACGTCCGCCGCACGGAATCCGCGCCCATGACGAGATGCCCGAGCAGCTTGCCTCGCGGCGTATAGCCCGTGACGAGCCCGAGCTCGGAGAACGCGAACTCCTCGGTCTTGGCAAAGTCGTGCAGCAGCGTCCCCGTGAGGAGCAGGTCCCGGTTCACCGCGGCGGGATACAGCCCGGAGAGGAAGTCCGCGATCCGGAGCATGTACGAGGTATGCATGAGCAGGCCGCCGACGAAGCCGTGATGGACGCTCTTCGCCGCCGGGATGACCGCGAACGCCTCCCCGTGCTCCGCAAGCATGGCCTCGGCAATCCCACGGTAGTCGTCGTCCTTGATCGACGAGACGAGCCGCCGCACCCCCTGCATCGCCGCCTCCCGGTCGATCGGCGCGGTCGGGACGAGATCGTTGAGGTTATATGAATCGTTCCCGTTCGCCCGTCGGATCCGCGTGACGGTGATCTGCGGAGATCCACGGTAATCCGAGATCTCCCCGCGCACCTTCACGACCCGTCCGGCGTCATCCGCTCCGACCGACTGCGCGTAGTCCCAGCTTTTCAGCTCGATCGTGCCGCTTTTGTCCTCGAGCGTGCCAGAGAGGAAGGGCTTCCCCGCCTGCGTCAGCTTGACGGCGCCCTCCTTGAAAATGTAAAAGCCCTCGACGCTCATGCCCGCGCGCATATCCGCGACCGCAACATTGAATTCCATCCCGTGCCCTCCGCGTTCGTTCATTTGTTTATTCTCATTATACCCGATTTCAGCCCGGATTGCAAGAGGGCGCGTGGAAACGCGAAAAAGAACGAATTGAAAACAAATCGTAAACCCCGCGTCCGGGGTCTTGTAATTCCGGGTTCGATGGGATAAAATAAAGGCAATTCATCATCAAGGAGATCCGTATGGAAATTATTCTCAAAAAGATCGGCGGCGACGCGCTTGCCGAGAAGAAGAATCTCATCAAGATCGTCCTCGCGGTGTTTGCCGTGATCGTGGCTGTCGCGGCGGTGACCGTGCTCATCGCGGCGCTCGTCTCGAAGAAGAAGCGCAAGGCGCAGATCGAAGTCCTCGATGAGCTCGACCTCGACGACGACGGCACCATCGACGCCTACCTCGTGGACTCCACCGGCGACGGCAAGGCCGATTCCGTGTACATCGACACCGACGGCAACGGCGCGGTCGACACGATCGTCTCCGACACCGACGACGATGGCGAGCCTGACACCGTTTTCGAAGCCTGAATCCCGGAAAGCAGAACACCGCTCCCCCTGTCCGGAGGAACGGTGTTTTTGTTTTGTTACGCGCCTGCGGACTCGAACTGAGCGCCCCAGAGCTTCGCGTAGAAGCCGCCCCGGGCGAGGAGCTCGTCGTGCGTGCCCTTCTCCACGATGCGTCCGGCGTTCATCACGAGGATGATATCGGCCTCGCGGATCGTCGAGAGGCGGTGGGCGACGATGAAACTCGTCCGGCCCCGCATGAGGGTGGCGAAGGCGTTCTGGATCTTCATTTCGGTGCGCGTGTCGATCGAGGAGGTCGCCTCGTCGAGGATCAGCATGGGCGGGATCGCGAGCATCACCCGGGCGATGCAGAGAAGCTGCCGCTGACCGGCGGAGAGCGCGCCCCCGTCGTCGTCGATGACCGTGTCGTAGCCCTCGGGGAGACGGCGGATGAAGCTGTGAGCATGGGCGGCCTTCGCGGCGGCGACGATCTCGTCCTCCGTGGCGTCCCTGCCCATCCGGATGTTGTCGCGCACGGTGCCCTTCATGATCCACGTGTCCTGCAAAACCATGCCGTAGACACCGTGGAGCGAATCGCGCCGGGCATCGCGGATGTCGTGTCCGTCGACCCGGATCGCGCCGGATTTCACGTCGTAGAAGCGCATGAGCAGGTTGATGATCGTAGTCTTGCCGCATCCCGTCGGTCCGACGATCGCGACCCGCTCACCGGGGCGGACCGTGAGGTCGAGATCCCGGATCAGCTCGCGCTCGGGGACGTAGGAGAAATCGACGTGCTCGGCCCGGACCTCCCCCCGTGCGCCCGCAAGGTCGACGGCGTGGGGCTTGTCCGAGGTCTCCACGGGCTCGTCGATCAGGGCGAAGATCCGCTCGGCGCAGGCGAGGGCGTTCTGCAGCTCCGTGATGACGCCGGAGATCTCGTTGAAGGGCTTGGTGTACTGGTTCGCGTAGGCGAGGAAGCTCGTGAGCCCGCCGACCGTCATCCCCCCGTCGATCACGGCGAAGGCCCCGAAGAGCGCGACCGCCGCATAGACGACATTGTTGATGAAACGGGTCGACGGATTGGTGATCGAGGAGAAGAAGATCGCGCGGAGCGAGCACTTCTCAAGCCGCCCGTTGATCTCGTCGAACTGCGCGAGGCAGTCCTCCTCCTTCGAGAACGCACGGACCACGGGCTGGTTGCCGACGACCTCGTTGATCTGCGCCGTGAGCTCGCCGCGCGTCTCGGACTGGAGGCGGAACATGTCATAGGTACGCTTCGCGATGAACGAGGCGACGAAAAGCGAGAGCGGCGTCAGCACCACCACGACGAGCGTGATGAGCGGATGGATCGTCAGCATGAAGACGAGGGTGCAGACGATGGTCGCGATCCCCGTGAAGAACTGCGTGAAGCCGAGGAGCAGGCCGTCCGCAAACTGGTCGACGTCGGCGATGACCCGGCTGACCGTGCCGCCGTGCGGATGGGTATCGATATAGGAGAGCGGCAGGCGGGCGAGGGTGTTGAAGGCGTCGCGCCGCACGTCCGCGATCACGCGATAGGTGATGCGGTTATTCAGCGAATTCATCGCCCACTGCAGGATCCCGACGAGCCCCGCCGCGATCCCGATCTTCACAAGACATTCAGCGATGCCGTCGAAATCCACATGTCCGGGACCGATCATGCAGTCGATCGCGCGCCCGCAGAGGACCGGGATCCAGAGGGAGAGCACGACCGTCGCACCTGCGAAGAGGATCGTCAGCACAAGGATCGGCAGGGATGCGCGGAGATAGGCGAGGAGCCGCCGCCAGGTCTCGCGACGCACGGGCGTTTTCTGTTTCTTCTCCATTCTCTCACGCCTCCTTTCTGTACTGCGAGTCGTAGATCTCGCGGTAAACCGGGCAGGTCTCGAGCAGCTCGTCGTGCCGCCCGATCCCGGCAATGCGTCCGTCGTCGAGGACGATGATCTTGTCGGCATGCTGAATCGACGACGTCCGCTGCGAGACGATGACGGTCGTCGGCTTGTAGTCAAGCGAGGCAAGCGCACGCCGCAGGGACGCGTCCGTCGCGAAATCGAGGGCCGAGGCGCTGTCGTCGAGGATCAGGATCTCGGGTCGCCTCACAAGCGCGCGGGCAATGGTGAGACGTTGGCGCTGACCGCCGGAGAAATTGCGTCCTCCCTGCTCCACCGCGGAATCGAGGCCGTCCTCCTTCGAGGCGACGACGTCCGCGGCCTGTGCGAAGGCGAGCGCGGCGGCGATCTCCTCCTCCCCCGCCTCCGGACTGCCCCAGAGGAGGTTCGAGCGGATCGTTCCCTTGAAGAGGGACGCGCGCTGGAGGACATAGCCGATCTTTCGACGTAGAACGTCCGCAGGATACTTCCGCACGTCGACGCCGTTCACAAGAACCTCGCCCTCCGTCGCGTCATAGAAGCGCGGGATCAGCGCGACGAGGGAGGTCTTGCCGGAGCCCGTGCCGCCGATGACGCCGACGGTCTCGCCGCGCTCAATCCGGAAGCTCATGTCCGTGAGCGAGGCGTCCCCGGCGGAGTAGCGCAGACCCGCGCCGCGGAATTCCACGGCAGGTGCGGCGGGATCCTCTTCGGGAGCGGCGTCCGGGAAGGTCATGGCGGGCTCTGCGGCGAGGACCTCGTCGACGCGGTTCATGCAGGAGACGGCCTTCGAGATCGAGATGATGAGGTTCGCGAACTTCACGAGCTCGACGAGGATCTGCGTCATGTAGTTGTAGAGCGCGACCGTCTGGCCCGTCGTGAGGCCGCCCGCGTTCACCCGGATGCCGGAGGTGCGGAGCAGGAGGATGATCCCCGTGTTGAGGATCACGAAGGTCAGCGGGTTCATCAGGGCGGAGATCCGTCCCGCGAAAAGCTGGCGGCGGTAGAGCGCGTCGTTGTGGGAGGCGAATTTGTCCCGCTCGCTCTCCTCCATGCGGAAAGCCCGGATCACGCGCGCGCCGGAGAGGTTCTCCCGCGTCGTTCCGGTGATGGCGTCGAGCTCGGACTGGACCTTTTTATAGGCCGGGACCGAGGCACGCATGATAACGGCGACGACCGCTCCGAGGACGGCGATCACGGCGAGAAAGATCATCGCGGCGCGGCGGTCGATCGTGAAGGCCATGATCATCGCGCCGAAGACGACGAACGGGGAGCGGAGCAGCAGTCTCAATGCGAGGTTGAGACCGCTCTGCACCGTGTTGAGATCGCCGGTGAGGCGCGTTATGAGCGTCGGGATGCCGATTTTGTCGAGATCGGAAAAGGAGAGCGCTTCGATGTGGGCGTAGAGATCGCGGCGGAGTCTGGTCGCACATCCGACGGACGCCTTTGCCGCGAAATACTGGGCCGTGATCGAGCAGACGATCCCGATGATCCCGAGCGCGATGAGGATGCAGAAGCCCCGCAATACCGCGCCCCGGTCGGAGGAGGCGATGCCCCGGTCGACGATATCCGCGACGACGAGCGGCACGAAGAGCTCGAACATCGCCTCGAGGAGCTTGAAAAGGGGTCCGAGCACCGATTCGAGGGCGTACGCGCGGAGATGGCGGAAGAGTGTTTTCAAAATGTCCTCCCCTTTCGCTTTTTTGTCCGGTCCCACAAAAAGAGGGCGTTTCTTTTGGTGAATCTGCATCTTTCCAAAGGCCGGAAAATACGATATAATTTCGGTAATAATGGGATTATACCATATCAATCCGCCAAATACAAGGAGTTTTCCATGATTGCGATCGAAAACCTCACCTATTCCCTCTCCGTCCGCGATGCCGTGATCGGCGTGATCCTCGACGGCTGCGAGGTCGCTGCCCTCGACGTGCGCTCCGCGGTCCACGGGATGAACGACGCCTTCGAGACCGTGCGCGACGAGGAGCCCGCGCTGCCCGTCCTCATCGAGGCCCGGGAGGAGGGCGCGTCGAGGATCTTCGTCTGGCGCGGGAAGAGCTCACTCTGGGATGAGAAGATCTACACGCTCCGGGCCGATCCGCTCCGCTTCACCTATCACGTCGCAGTGAAGGGCCGGGGACGGGTGGACGGCGTCGAATACTTCTCCGGGAACGCCGCCGAGCCGGGACACGGGAGCGCGTATGAATTCCAGTACGGCTTCAACCCCTGCCAGTCCTGGTACGACCGGGAGGATTACTATTTCAAAGCTTCCACGCCCTGCCACCGCTGGTCCGTGCTGATGGTCCCGCCGATGTTCTGCTACGCCTTCCGCTGCCCCGCCCTCTCCCGTCAGCTCGCCCTTGGTCTTGTGGCAGAACGCGGGGAGCACAATTTCAACGCCTTCGACTACCTCCCCCGTCAGAGCGGATGGCAGAGCCGCTTCTCGCTCATGACCGACCAGTACGGGCACACGGAGGTCGACGGCGAATGGGAGGCCCCGTATATCGTCGGCTACGGCGCGGAGGATGAATTCGACGCGATGAAGAAGTATTCGAAGTATTACTTCAGCGCGGGCATCGCCGAGACGAAGAAGAAGACCGTCCCGCCGAAGTTTTGGCACGGTCCCGTCGCGTGCGGCTGGATCGAGCAGTTCGCGGACAACGGACGCCCGGAGAAAGGGACCGCCGGCGCGTGCGAGCCCGTTTATCTCGAATACCTGGACCGCCTGCATCGGGCAGGACTCTATCCCCGGTGCCTCATCATCGACGACAAGTGGCAGAGCGAATACTGCGTCGACATTGCCGATCCCGCGAAGTGGCCCGATCTGCGTGCCTTCGTCGACGCGCGCCGGGCAGAGGGGGTCCACACGCTGCTCTGGTTCAAGATCTTCGACCCGGAGGGGCTGCCCGAGGAGGCCATCGTCACGACGGAAAAGGGCGAGCGGCGCACAGACGTGTCCCATCCCGTCTTTCTCCGGATGCTCGACGAGGCGCTCGAGCGCATCTTCTCCCCCGCCCCGGGCTGCTACGACTGCGACGGCATCAAGATCGACTACGCGTTCCAGATCCCGATCGGGCGGCAGTTCAGGACCTATTCCGGGAAGTACGGCGTCGAATATCTCTACGAGTTCATGAAGCACATCTACGAAAAGGCGAAGTCGATCAAGCCGGAGGCCCTCATCAACTGCTCGCCGTGCCATCCGTATTTCGCCCATATCTGCGACCACGCGCGCCTGCACGACTACAACCCCGAGAACCGCAACTGCAAAGAGGATCTCGAAATGCGGGCGAAGATGTACCGCATCGCGATCCCCGACACGCTGATCGACACGGACAACGCGGGCTTCAACACGCGGCGCGATACCATGCGCTGGCTCCTCGACCAGCCGGAGACGGGCGTTCCGGATCTCTACTGCATCTCGCCGATCCCGGGCGGGTTCGCGTTCACCGACGAGGATCTCGCGGCCCTCTCCGCCGTCTGGAAAGTATACGCCGCCCGCGTCGACGCGG
Source organism: uncultured Ruminococcus sp. (assembly GCA_902783705.1). Lineage (GTDB taxonomy): Bacteria > Bacillota > Clostridia > Oscillospirales > CAG-272 > UMGS1696. The sequence continues at coordinate 4,624 of CACZSA010000137.1, read as the reverse complement.
AGTACGGGGAATAATCAATTTAGGAGGTATTGCCATGGCACGTCTTGACGGCTATATGGCCGGGTGCAATCTCGGTCACTGGATCTCCCAATACGGGAACAAGGGCGCGGAGCACCATTCGACCTACATCACGAAACCGGATTTCCGGCGGATGGCGGAGTGGGGCTGCGATCACGTCCGCCTGCCCGTCGACTACTTCCTCTTCGAACGGGACGAGGAGCCGGGCGTCTACCGCGAAGAAGGACTCGCCTATATCGACCGCGCGATCCGCTGGGCGAAGGAGGCCGGGCTGGGGCTCGTGCTCGATCTGCATCACGCGCCGGGCTTCTTCTTCGGCGACGGCGCGAAAAACGACCTCTTCACGAGCCCCGCAAGCCGGAAGCGCTTCGAGGACATCTGGGTCTTCTTCGCGAAGCGGTACGCGGCAGAGGGCGACAATCTCCGGTTTGAGCTTCTGAACGAGCTCGTCTGGGACAACTCCGATCCGTGGAACGAGCTCTGGCAGGAGACCGCCGCCCTCATCCATGCGGTCACCCCGGAGCGCAAGATCGTCGTCGGTCCGAACCGCTGGAATTCGGTCTTTGAACTGAAAAATCTCGCGGTGTCTCCGAACCCGAACATCCTCTACACCTTCCACATGTACGAGCCCTTTCTCTTCACGCATCAGCGGGCGTCGTGGGTGGAGCAGAACCGGAACTACACGAAGCCCGTGACCTATCCCTTCGCCTTCGACGAGCACCGGGCGTACTACGGAGACACCGTCCCCTTCGGCATGGAGCGCGGCGGGATGGTCGGCAAATCCTATCTCGAGGCGGTCATGCGGCCCGCCTTCGATTTCATCGAGCGGAACGGGCGTCCGCTCTACCTCGGCGAATACGGCGTGATCGCGAACGCGGACGTCGATTCGATGGTGAACTGGTACCGGGACGTCGCGGATCTCTGCCTCGCGCACGGGATCGGACGGGCGGTCTGGAGCTACCGAGGATTCGCGAAGGTGACGGACGACAACAATGAGATCGTCGATCCCCGGATCATCCGGGAGATTTCGAGAAAGTGAGGCGCGGGATGGCAAACGAAGTCTGCCGCTACGACCTGCACGTCCACACCTACGAGGGCAGCGCGTGCGCGCACAGCTCCGGCGCGGACATCGCGGACTTTTACAAGTCCCTCGGCTATGCCGGGATCGTCGTCACAGACCATTTCTGGGCGGGCAACACGCGCGTCGACCGGAATCAGCCATGGGAGGACTGGCTCGCGGGCTTCCGGAAAGGATATGAAACAGCGAAGCGGCGCGGGGACGAGATCGGCCTCGACGTCTTCTACGGCTGGGAATACTCTTTTTACGGGACGGACTACCTGACCTACGGGCTCGACAACGACTGGGCGGCGGAGCACCCGGAGATGAAATCGATGGACATCGTCGATTATCTGAACCTCGTGCGCGGCGCGGGCGGGTATGTGATCCACGCGCATCCGTTCATGGAGGCGCATTACATCCCGTACATCCGGCTCCTGCCCCGCCATGTCGACGCGGTAGAGGTCATCAACGCGCCGAAGCCGCAGTCGGTGAACGACCGCGCGCTGGAATACGCCCGGGGCTACGACCTCACGATGACGGCGGGCTCGGACTGCCACAGCACGGACGCGAAGCACCTCGCCGGGATCGAGGTCGACCGCAGGCTCACGTCGATACAGGATCTTGTTTCTGCGCTCAGAAACCGGGAGCACAGGCTGTTCCGGATCGAGCGGGAATAACGCACAAAGGAGTCCCTCGGAGCTCCTTTTGGTTAGCGATCCTTAATATTTCATGAAGTCTCCGGAGGGGGGATTGACGGATTCCGGGGGACCTGTTATAATGAATACAAACGATTGATCCGACGAGGTATTCCCGATGAGACCGCGCTCCGTCCGCCTTGCCGCCCTCTTCCTTGCCCTTTTGCTTGCATGCCTCCCCGCGTGCTCGAAGAAGGTGACCGAGGAGGTTCCCCTTGACACGCCCGACGCGGAGACGACCGAATATGGCCCCTCCGTTCTGTTTTCGCAGGATGAGGGAGACCCCGACCTGCTCACGGGGATCTGGATCGGGGAGGAATATCTGATTCCGCCGGAGGAAATTCTCACAGCGTGGACGCTCGACGAGGATTCCGGTGTAATGACCGCGGCGGCTGTCCGATTCGACTACCCGGAGGACGAAGGCGATCCCATCCGGGCAGAGCGGAAAATGTACCGTCTCTTCCCCGGCGGGACGTCCGAGGTCTGGGAGGATGCGCCGGACTGCGGGGAGGACTATGTCGGCTTCCTTGCCCATCAGGACGGCTTGTTTTATTGGTCGACATCGGGGGAGGACGGCCTGACCGTGCACCGCCGGGACACTTCCGGAGAGGAGATTTCCGTCAATACCGCGCCATTCTTCGAGCGGGCTGTCTATACGCCGGACGCCGCCTGCATCACCGAAGAGGGTCTCATCGTGTGCGTGTCCAGGGACGAGATGGTGCTGCTTTCGGGGGAGAATCTCGACGAGGTTCTGCATTATGATCTGCCGGGTGAGGTTGCAGCCGTTCGCCGCACGCCGGACGGAGAGGCGGTCGTCTACTGCGGTGTCGCAACGCGCGAGCTCAAGCCTCAGGAGACCGCGGAGGGGACCGATCTTCCGCTCACGGACGACGGGCGGGTGATGCTCTTTGGTGCGGCGGTCCTCCATGCGCGCGGCGAGCTCGGAGAATTCCGGCCTCTGCCCGAGGACGTTTCGCTCCGGGCAAAGCGCGGGAACAACGAGGACGGCAGCCATCCGATCCTGTATCCCGCCTCGCCCGCATGGGATTTCTGCTATACCGGGCAGAGCGGCGTTCTCGCGGCCTCGTGGGACGGAGACGGAAATCTTGCGACAGAGGAAATTCTGAACTGGGAGAACTGCGATCTCGTCCCGGGCGCATACTCCCTCACAGCCGTGATCGACAGGGACACGCTGCTCCTGCATGATGAACAATTTACCCGCGCGCAGGATCGGTACGTCCTCTTCCGCCGTGCGCCGGACGTCCGTCTCTCGGAGATGGTGACGCTGACGATCGCACATACGGTCGAGCTCTCGAACCGGATGCGGGAGAAGATCGCAGAATTCAACCGCCGCCATCCGGGCGTCCGGGTCGTATGCAAGGATTACGCGCAGTACGATGACAAATCGACGCCGATGAAGGACGAGGGCGCGGAGAAGCTGGCGTTCGAGCTCTCCGTCGGGGAGGCCGGGGCCGATCTCCTCCTCGCCCCGGGACGCGCCGATTCCCCGGAGCTCGCCGCCGTGCTCGAAAAGGGGTTATACCGCGATCTCTCGTCCTTCCTCGACGCCGATCCGCTGGTGAACCGGGAGAATCTCTCCGGCGCGGTTCTCCGGCTCTTCGAGGCGGCGGACGGCGGGATCTGGGGGCTGACAGATACCCTTTCGTTCAACACCCTCGTCGGCTCACAAAAAACGCTCGGCACAAGTACGGGACATCTCTCCTCCTGGACGATGAGCGAAATGCTCGACCTCGCCCAAGCCCTCCCGCCGGATGCCGTGCTGACCGACAAGCTCTACTGGGGCGGCGCCGGGACAACGCAGGTGAGACTTCTCCTCGGTTCGGAGGGATGGGGCGCGTATCTCGACTGGGAGGAGGGGACCTGCTCCTTTGACAGTCCGGAGTTCGTGCGGCTCCTCGCCTTCCTCGATTCTCTTCCGAAGGACCGGGAGGATTTCATGCGCCGCGCGCCGGACGGTCGCCTCGACGTCAACGATCACGCGGGACGCATGCTGCTCTTCCGCTCCGGAAAGCTGGCTCTGGGCGTCATGTTCTTCTCTGCCATCACCTCTTTCCCGGATGTTGTCCGGATATTCGGGGAGGACTGGACGGCGGTGGGATATCCGGGCTCCGGCACGAACGCAGTACCCTTCCAATCCCTCGTTCTACTCGACGCCTGCCCGGATCCGCATACCGCGTGGGAACTGATTGCGGCGCTTATTCCCACGGACGCCGGGCCGGAGAAGTTCACCCTGACGATCCCCGCGCTGAAAAGCGATCTCTCCGCCGTGCTTGACACAATGCGCGGGTATATCACGGCGCTCTATGACGACGGCTCGTCCCGCTATTGGACGGATCCCGCCGAAGCCCCCGCCGATGCGTCGGAGCTCGACAGACCGGGGATGCTCTTCCGCTGGACGCCGGAGTTCTGCGAGGCCGTCACCGCCCTCATCGACGGCGCGGGGAGTCCGCTCCTCTATTCCGTCCCCTCGGAGGTCACCTCGATCATCGAAGAAGAGATTTCCGCAATGACCGCCGGCGCATCGACGCCCGAGAACTGCGCCAAAGTCATTCAGTCCCGCGTGGGAATCTGGATGGCGGAGCGGCATTGAAGATAAAATATGGGGCTGTCGCAAAACAAATCTGGTGCTGGTTGACTTCACGATCCAGCTTCAGTCCGTCTATAGTGCCGGCAATCTCTCCGAAATTGATGAGCAGGATGGAAGCAGGGTGGCAATTTCAGATAAGCTGTGCATGATATTGTTACCAATTCTCTGCCTGCGTCACCCGGTTTGGAGAGATTGCCACGTCAGGCGTCTTAGGACGCCTTCCTCGCAATGACAATGTTTTTC
>CACZSA010000136.1 GCA_902783705.1 uncultured Ruminococcus sp. | reverse complement strand
GTGTGTCCGCATACAGACACGTTGCGTACATCTCATTATAGCACACAAAGGCAGGAAAACGCAAGAGTTTTTCGTACATATTTACCAGTATCGGACGGATGTGCGCGTTTTCGGACAACGGGAATGCGTGCGGTCCGCCGAATCCTGCCGCATGGACGGCATCCGAAAAACACGCCTCCCTGTTCATCCGGTAATAGACCGAACGATGGGAGGCGTGTTCTCTGCGTGGCTATTGGTTTTTGGGGAATCCGCCGACCACAGAACAGACAGCTGATTTATGACGGCTCTGTCCGGTTCTTCGTCGGTATTATCGCTTCTTTTTCCGTCTGCCGAGCACGAACGCGACGACTCCGGCGGCGATCAGTGTTCCGGCGAGGACGGGCAGCAGGTTTTTCCTCGGCGCCTCCTGCTCAGGAGAAGGCTTCGTCGTCTCCGGTTCGTCCTCGATCTGCGCGTTTGCCGCGGGTTCTTTATCCGTGTTCTCGGCGTACAGCTCGAGCGCGGCGATCGATTTCGGGCTGTTCTTGTCCGCGGTACCGAACACGAGCAGCTTCACATATCGGTATTCGCCCGTCATCGCTTCCGAGAGCACGGCGCGATCCCCGAAGCGTGCGGCATGGTAGATTGCCCGCCCACCCGTTTTTGTATCCTTGAGAAGCGTCCAGTCCTCCCCATCCTCCGATCCTTCGATCCGGATATGGAAGAGGGAAGAGCCTGCCCCGGTCACGACGTTCATGCCGCAGAGCGGTTTTTCTGCGCCGAGATCGCACAGGATCGTCTGCGTCGCCTCGGGCGCGAAGGGCGTCCATTCCGTCTCGAGACTGCCGTCCGTGAGGTTTCCGTCCGTGTTGTCGAGCCTGCCGGACGCGGAATAGACCGCGCTCCCGACACAGCGCACCTCTGGCATCTGGAGCGAGCCGCCGTAGTCCGGGAGCTCCCGGTCAGCCGTCTCGGAGAGGGATGCCTCCGCTTCCACGACCGCCGCCCAGTTCCCGACGACCTCGTGGAAGGTCACCCGGATGAGCCGCGCGGAACAGGTCTCGCCGAGGCTGCCGCCGATGGAACCGCTGCTCGCGCTGACCGTCTGCCGCTCGTGATCCCGGATTGTCTCCCAGCCCTCGCCGTCCGCGCTGATCTCCACCGTCCATACCGCGGACGCCGTGCCGGGATAGAGGCGGAGGGAGAGCGTGTTGAAATCCCGCACCTCTCCGAGATCGAAGGAGATCCACTGCGGGAAGCTGCCGTCCGACGCGCACCACCACGTGTCGCTCCTGCCGTCGATCGCCCGTTCAGCCTCGCTGCCTGCCGCGCTGAACGTGCCCGCCGAAGCCGCCGCGCCGCGCAGGAGATTGACCGCCTCGTCTGCTTCCGGCGCGTATTCCGGCATGGCCTCGGTCTTCGCGGGGACAAAATCGGCACGGTCCGTCAGAAGCAGGACCCAGTCGCCGTCGTTCGGCTTCCCGGGGATCGCCCAGTGCCCGTCCGCCGCATGGATCGCATCGCCGATCGGGATGTACTTTCCCGTCAGGGGATCGAACCAGAACGCGCGGTACTCGGCATCCGTCCGGAGCTTTCGCAGCACGCCCGTCGAGCGGTCGTCGTTGTAGAAATACGCGACAGCACATCCGCCGTCCTCGGTGGAGGCGAGCACCTTCTGCTCGGTGAGGAAATCGGCGTATTCCGGGTCGTCGAAGCGCGGGAGGAGGGTCTCGAAGCCGACTTCCTTCATGAACGCGGCGAGATACCCGACTTCACAGGCGCCGGGCTTGTCCAGTCCCATGTACCACGGCTCCGGACTGTACGTGCCGATCCATCCCGTGTTGCCCGCGGTGCTGTAGCAGTTCGCCCAGATCCCGGTCACGCCGTAGGTGAACCCGCAGCTGCCGCACAGAACGGCCTTCCACGCGGAGATCCGGGACGCCTCATAGCCGTTGAAGCCGCCGCAGTAGATGTCCTCGTAGTTCGCCTCGGTCTCGACGAAGGGCTTCGGTCCGCCGCCCGGCTTCACGGTGTTCCAGTAGCCCTCATAAGTGCTCTTCTTCGGGATCGACGGCCCGTGCCCGTTCTGGAGTGCGAAGAAATCGTGCCAGCCGCTGCGGTTCATGGAGAGGACAAAGCGGTTGTCCGCCGTCATCGGGAACTGGTGCGCGCTCTGCGGATGTCCATAGCCGTCGCCCGCCGCGGTGATCTCCGCCGAGCGTACCCACGATGGATACTGCTCGTCTCCGGTGATCTCCTGCGCGGTGATCCAG
>CACZSA010000135.1 GCA_902783705.1 uncultured Ruminococcus sp. | reverse complement strand
TGGGGCCTGGAGATTCCTAAGAGGACCCGGCCCGAGGGTCCTCTTAGGTCCCGTCCGGAAGGACAAAAAACAATCGACTTGGTCGATATAAAATCCGCAAGCGCCAGCGCGCAAGCCCAAAGAAGATAACATAAAATAAAATTCCCCCGCGTCCCGCATCCGAGACGCACCCAAACAAAACATAAAGAAAATAAAAAAAGAAAGGATCCCCCATACACCTATGAATACCGAAACCCTCTCCCCCGAAATGCTCTCCCTCATCTCTGAGCTCGGCGCGCTTGTCAAGGCCGACCCCCGCTGCGCCGAAATCGAAAAAACCATCGACGAATACGAACGCTCCGAGGACCTGAACGCCCTCGTCGCCGAGTACAACGAGCAGCAGAATTTCCTCGCCGCCGCCTATAACCGCCCCGAGGCGCTCAGCGAGGAGTTCAAAAAGTCCATCCAGGATAAGATCGACGCCCTCTACGACCAAATCACCACCCACCCCGCCTATATGGCCTATGTCGACGCCAAGGACGCCTTCGACGCCCTCACGAACGCCATCATGGGCGAGCTCCAGTTCGCCATCACCGGTCAGAGACCCTGCGCGCACGACTGTTCCTCCTGCGCGTCGAAGTGCCATTGATTCTGAACGAAGAAGGAATAAGCAAAAAGGCAGAAGTGCGGTGGAAATCCGCTGCACGGATTTCATCTGAACAGATTACAGAAGAGGTTTCGTCCTATGACCCCGATGATGCAGCAGTATTTTGACGTAAAGAACCAGTACCCCGATTTCATCCTGTTTTACAGGCTCGGGGACTTTTACGAGATGTTTTTCGAGGACGCGCAGATCGTCTCCGCCGAGCTGGACCTCACCCTCACGGGCCGGGACTGCGGCGAGGATCAGCGCGCGCCCATGTGCGGAGTCCCCTATCACTCCGCCGAAACCTACATCGGACGCCTCATCGAAAAGGGCTATAAGGTCGCGATCTGCGAGCAGATGGAGGACCCCAAGCTCGCGAAGGACCTCGTCAAGCGCGAGGTCATCCGCATCATCACCCCCGGCACCCTCATCGAAACCGACCTCCTCAACGAAAAATCCAACAACTACCTCGCGACTCTCTATTACGACGGCTCCTCCGTCGGCCTCTGCTTCGCCGATATCTCCACCGCCTACGTCAGCGCCACCGCCTTCCGCGACCGCATGACCGAGGACGCCGTGATCGGGGAGCTCTCCACCTACAATCCCCGCGAGATCCTGTTGAACGTCCCGGCGAAGGCCCTGCCGAAGGTCGCCGAGCATATCCGGGACCGCCTCGGCGCCTCCCTCACCGAAGCCGCCTCCGATTTCTTCGATCAGGACGCCGCCGCCGGACGCACCGAGGAGCAGTTCGGTCCCGAGCAGACCGCCGGACGTCCCCGGGTCGCCCTCGTCGCCGTCGGAGCCGCCCTCAAATACATCCGCGACACCCAGATGAAGGACATCGCCTATCTCCGCGAGCTCCACTTCTACGAGACCTCCCAGTTCCTCGAGATGGACCTCGCGACGCGGCGCAACCTCGAGCTCACCGAAACCATGCTCGCGAAGGAAAAGCGCGGCTCCCTGCTCTGGGTCCTCGACAAAACCAACACCTCGATGGGCGCGCGCCTCCTCCGCCAGTGGATCGAGCACCCGCTCACGAACGTCGCCCAGATCTTCAAGCGTCAGCAGGCCGTCGCCGAGCTCGCGGACAATTTCATGCTCCGGGAGGAGCTCCGCGAAAAGCTCGCCCCCGTCCTCGACCTCGAACGCCTCATCACCAAGGTCTCCTACGGCACCGCGGGCGGACGGGACCTCCGCGCCATCGCCCAGACCATCGCCGTGATCCCGGACCTCAAATCCATGCTCTCCACCCTCGCAGCCGGGGCCCTCTCCGAGATCCTCACGGACCTCGACGACCTCGCCGACGTGTACGACGCGATCGACCGGGCCATCGTCGAGAATCCCCCCTTCGTCATCCGGGACGGCGGCATCCTCAAGGACGGCTACCACGCCGACGTCGACGAGCTGCGCTACATCATGGCCAACGGCAAGGAGTGGATCAAGACCGCCGAACAGCGCGAGCGCGAGAAGACCGGGATCTCCAAGCTGAAAATCGGCTACAACCGCGTCTTCGGCTACTATATCGAAACGCCCCGCTCCGCCGCCGATCAGGTGCCCGAGGGCTACGTCCGCAAGCAGACCCTCTCCGACAAGGAGCGGTACATCACCGACGAGCTCAAGGACATGGAGGCCACGATCCTCGGCGCGGACGACAAGCTCAAGGCCCTCGAATACGACCTCTTCGTCGCGCTCCGGTCCGCCGTCGACGCCGAGAGCGTCCGGATCCGCCAGAGCGCGCAGGCCCTCGCCCGCCTCGACGTCTTCCTCTCCCTCGCCGACTGCGCCGCGCAGAATTCCTACGTCTGCCCCACGGTCGACACGTCCGACGTCGTGGACATCAAGAACGGACGGCATCCGGTCGTCGAAAAGTTCGTCGAGGACTCGTATTTCGTCCCGAACGACGCCTACCTCGACACCGGGGAGCGCCGCCTCATGCTCATCACCGGCCCGAACATGGCGGGCAAATCGACCTACATGCGCCAGACCGCACTCATCATCCTCATGGCCCAGCTCGGCTCGTTCGTCCCGGCGACCTCGGCCCGGATCGGCGTCGTCGACCGGCTCTTCACCCGCGTCGGGGCGTCGGACGACCTCGCGTCGGGGCAGTCGACGTTCATGCTGGAGATGAAGGAGGTCGCCTCGATCCTCTCGAACGCCACAAAGAACAGCTTCATCGTCTACGACGAGATCGGGCGCGGAACGTCGACCTACGACGGCATGAGCATCGCCCGGGCGGTCGCGGAATACACGGCGGGGCGGAAGATCGGCGCGAAGACCATGTTCGCCACGCACTACCACGAGCTCACGGGCATGGAGGGGACGGTCCCGGGCGTCTTCAACTGCAACGTCGCGGCGAAGAAGCGCGGGGAGGACGTCACATTCCTGCGCAAGATCGTGCCCGGCCCGGCGGACGACAGCTACGGGATCGAGGTGGCGCGGCTCGCGGGCGTTCCCGGGGAGATCACCCGGCGCGCGAAGGAGGTCCTCGCGGAGCTCGAAGGGAAGGAAGGGAATCCGGGACGCCGCGCGAAGACGGCAGAGCCCGCGGACGAGGGGCAGATGAACCTCTCCTTCGCCGACGCCGCCGCGGACGAGATCAAGGAAGCCCTGCGCAAGACCGACATCAACACCCTCACCCCGATCGAAGCGCTGAATTTGATATACGAATGGAAGAGGATGCTGTGATGGATTCTCGGCAGGTTCGTTAACTGTTTGTTTTCCTTCAAAAAGGGAAACGGATTGCCGCGTCAGCTGAGTTTCAGCTTGCTGAAATTCGTTCCTCGCAATGACACATCTTGTGTGGTGTGTAACAGGGTCATGCATCGGAAATGATTATTTGCAGGTACAAACGAAACTGCTCAAGCGCGCCAGACCATTCAAACAAGGTGTCATTGCGAGGAGCAGGTCCCTGACCTGCGACGTGGCAATCCGTACTCCTTCGGATGCGCAGCACAGCACGTTCCTCGCGCGTGATAAACGGAAGCCGTTTCGTTTGTGAACAGTACATAAAGAAGAATAC
>CACZSA010000134.1 GCA_902783705.1 uncultured Ruminococcus sp. | reverse complement strand
CCCACGGGATCCGGTCGTCCTCGAGCGTCATCCGCGCCTTCGCGTCCGCCCACGCCTCCGGGGAGGTGACCTTGTAGTCGAGGAATTCCGGCGTCGAATCGAGCTCCTTGAAGTTCTTGAGGGTAACGCCCCACGGCGTCGTGACGATCTGATAGCGGTCCGTGTCCTCGAGGACCTTCACCTCGTACCGCGGCGTGATGTCCACCCCGATGCTCTCGACCTTGTCGATGTCGAAATAGTCCCGCCAGTCGACGCCCTCCGGCATGCCCTCGCGGTGCCAGCGGCGCATGGTCCCGGCCCACGGGCTGTCGATGATCGGGATCCGGTCCGCCTCGCGGTGCTCATACATTCTCTGGAAACGCTCTTTCGTGGTCATATCCTGCCTCCGCCGCAATCTATTTTGTTCATTATAGCAGATTTCCGTCCCGGATGCAAGAGAAAATCCGTCGAAAACGGAGAAAATCGCAGGCCTTGCCGATTGACAGCGGACGGGGAGCATGGTATAATACCCGTGAAGAATCATCATCCGAGGAGGTCATCATGTCCGAATTCACACTCACCGCATCCCGCCTGACCCTCACGGGGTCCCCGTCCGATTTCCGCTATACCGTCACCCTGCCCTCCGGCGCGAAGTGGGAGATGTCCGGGACGCCGCGCATCCGCTTCTCCGACGGGCGCGAGATCCCCTTCCCCGCCCCCTCCGCCGAGGAACGCACCTCCACCGGGACCTACGACGGCATCCGCGCGCGCTACGAGGGATTCGCAGGCTCGGAGATCGCCGTCACGACGCACGTCATGCTGGAGCGCGCGACCGGGGATCTGTACTTCGAGATCCGGATCGACGGCGACCGAGCGGGCGAGATCGATTTTGCCGCCTATCCGGCTCCCTTTGATTTCGGCGCGGAGCCCGGGCACAGCTATACCGTCCTCTCCCGGATGCAGGGCACGCTCGTCCCCGCAGGCGATCCGATCCCGTGCGCGGGAGGTACGATCTTCGAGCGCGACGCCTACATGCCGCTCTACGGACAGGTCCGGGACGGCTCCGGGTATGCCGCGATCTACGACACGCCCTACGACGCGAAATACGCCGCGGACGGCGACCGCATCGAGGTGCGCTGGATCCCCTCGCTCGGGGAGATGCGCTATGCCCGCCGGATGCTCTTCCGGTTCCGCGAGCCGTGCGACCACAACGTCATCGCGAAGTGCTACCGGGCCTATGTAAAAGAGCGCGGACAGCTCGTGACCCTGCGCGAGAAGGCGGCGCGGAACCCGAACGTCGAGCGGCTCCTCGGCTGCCCCGTCATCCACGCGGGCATCGCCGTGCACATCTCGCCGGAATCGGACTACTATGAAAAGGACCATCCGGAGAACAATGACTACTACACCTCGTTCGACACGCGGGCGGAGCAGCTGCGCGTGCTGAAAAAGAAGGGACTCGAGAAGGCCTACACGCACTTCGACGGCTGGGGGCATCACGGCTATGACAACCTCCATCCCTCGCCCTTCCCACCGCACGAGGAGGCCGGAGGCGCGGACGGAATGCGGCGGCTCGCGGACACCTGCCGGGAGCTCGGCTACATCTTCGGCATCCACGACCAGTACCGCGATTATTACTACGACGGTCCGGACTTCTCCCTCGACGAGGCGATCGAAAACGCGGACGGCTCGCATCCCTACTGCTCGGTGTGGTACGGCGGGCCGCACTCCTTCCTCTGCTCCGCGCGGGCGGTCGAATATGTCCGGCGGAACTACGCCGAATTCGAGCGGCTCGGGATCGGCGTGGAGGCGGCGTATCTCGACGTCTTCTCGGTGGTCGAGCTCGACGAGTGCTTCTCGAAGGAGCATCCGGCGACCCGGCGCGACTGCGCGGAGAACCGCCGTCACTGCCTCGACATCCTCACGGACCGCGGCATCATCCCGTCCTCCGAGGAGATCCTCGACTGCATCCTCCCCTCGCAGGTCCTCTGCCATCACGCGCCGGTCTTCACCTCCGACCTCGGCGGGCGGAACTCAAAGGCGCTGGGCATCCCGATCCCGCTCCTCAACCTCGTCTATCACGACTGCGCGGTGATCCCGTGGATCGGCCTGCCGGGCGAGCGGGGCGGCTGGGGCATCCCGGGGAACGATTCGGCCTACCTCCACGCGATCCTCTGCGGCGATCCGGTCTACTGCCCGATCGACGCGAACGAGGAGCAGATCGCGGCGGTGAAAACGGCCTGCGCGTCCGCGGAGCGGCTGGCGTACATGGAGATGGTAAAGCACGAGTTCGTCGACGGCAATCCCCGCCGTCAGCGCGCGACCTTCTCCGACGGCACGGTCACCGAGGTCGACTTCGACACCGGGGAATTCAGAATCACCCCCGCGGAATGAGCAACACAAAAACGGCTGTCATGATCGGCAGCCGCTTTTCTTTTTCTCGTTATCCGTTGACCCGGTCCCCGTTCTTCACCTGCTCCGAGGGGACGAGCGGGACCGTTCCGCCCTCGGATTCCACGCCGAGGATCCGGATCGCGCATCCGTCGTCGTCGAATGTCATCCGGCACACGACCTGACGCCCGGCGAGCGATTCCCCGCCCGGGAGTCCGTTTGTCGGAACGCGGGCCTTTATCACGCCGATATCCCGCCCGAAATCGACGGTGAGCGCGGTCGTCTTCGCCCGTTTGTTCTCCTTTGCCCGCAGGACTGTGCCGACCCGCGTCTCCTCCCGCGCCTTCTCCGGGATCGCGAAGGAGAGCTGCTCGAACCGCTCCGCCGTCCTCTGAGGGATCGTCTCCGGCTCCGGCACAGGAATCGGCTCCGGCTCCGCCATGCGCGGGATCAGGGTCGGATCCAGCGGGATCTGTGCGTCCTCCTTGGCGGGGGCGGTCTGTTCCTCGATGTACCGGTAGAATCCGAACTGCTTCGCCGCCCAGGGCGCCGTGTCGAGGAGCGCGCCGAGGGAGGCCGGATCGGGATTGCCGCAGAGATGCCGCAGATACGCGACCGATACGCCCACCCGGTTTCTCCGCGTCTCCCGCTCGAGCGCGCGCTTCACAAGCTCCTCCTCGGGCCCATCCGTGGAAACAATGCTCCGCGCCGTCTGCCGGCGCTCTGCGGGGGCTTCCACCGGTGCGTCCGCCATGACAAAGCGTCCCGGGGCGATCTCCCGCGAAAACGGCGCCGCGCGAAGGATCTCCGCGATCACGGCCTCGCGCGTGACAAAACCCGTGTCCGCCTCGATCTCCGCCGCGGTGACGGGCCGGGAGGCGTCAGGATGCTTCGCGCGGAACGCGGTCTCCGCCTTCGCCCAGACCGACGGATAGCGCCGCCGTACGCGCTCCTCGTCCGTGTGTTTTTCCTGCTTCATCTCCGCCCTCCGTTCACCGTCTGCCTGCCCGTTTTTTCCATGCGATCCCGATCCCCGCGAGGACTGCCGCGCCGACAAGGATGCCAAGGACCGGGACGATCCGGCTTTTCTCAATCTGTGCTGACACGGCGTTCGGCGTCTCCTCCGCGTTCTCATGCTGTTCTGCCGCCGGGATCGTCTCGGACGCTTCGTCCGTCACAGCCTCCGATGCCGCGGAAACGGTGAACTTACAGATCGCCGCGTCACGCGCGGGGACCGTACAGACGAGCTCGCCGTTCTCTGCCTGCCAGACCTCGCCGCGCCAGAGCTCGGAGATCTCCGTGCCCTCCGTCAGGCCGTCGACCGGAATCCGGAATGCCTTTGCCTCCTCCCCGAAATTGAAGAGGGCGAAATACCGCGCTCCTCCGACGGCGAGGAAATACGTGTCCGCGCACCGCTCGCCGGGCGTGACCTTCCACGGGCGGAAGGGTCTGCCGAGCTTTGCGACACCGACGATCTCCGGATTCGCAAACATCGCCGCGAGCCGCGCCTCCTTCGCCGAACCTGCCTCCACGTCCGAAAGGTCGTCGCCCACGAGGAAGCTCGTCCCGGCAATCGCGCCCGCCGTCACCCGGCACCGCGCCTCGCCCTCTTCGACCTGCCCGTCCTTCCCCCACACGACGAGGTGATCCGGGTCGGGATACGGATAGAGCGATTTCTCCCAGAAGCACGCCGTCAGATAGCTGAGAACGTGGCGGGTGTTGTCGAGCGAGGAGAACGCGTCGCAGCTGATCCGGCGTCCGTCCGCGTACGAATACGGGAAGAGCGGCGCGATCGAGAGGTTGACGAACATCTTCCCCGCGCAGATCTCCCGGATCCGCGCCATACCCATGTTGTAGGCCTGGATCCCGGTCGCGGCGGACGGATCGTAATGAACGCCCTCGCACGCGCCATGGGCCATGAAGTCGAGCTTCACGTACTCGAAGCCGAGATCGATGAAGGTCCGCAGCTGATCCTCCATGCGCCGGATCGTGCCGGGATGGGTCGGATCGAGCGCGTACCCGCCGTCGAGCTTGCCGTAAAGGGAGCCGTCGGCCTTTTTCAGCGCCGCGTCGTAGTAGGTGTAGGCGGTCCCGGAGATTCTGCTCTTCTTCAGCGCGTCCTCGTCCCCGTGCCATGCGGCGAAGGGCGTGAAGTAGATCCCGGCCTTCTGTCCGTTGTCATGGCAGTGCTTCACGAACGCGCGGAGGGCTTCGTCGAGGCTCAGGCCGCAGTCCGGGTCGTTGATCGTGAGAAAGTCCCAGAAGGAATCGATATTGACGTACACCGGCGCGCCGTCCGCCCCCCAGACGTCCTCGAAATGCGTCCGGATATAGTCGGAGACCGCCGTCATCGCGCCGTAGCTGACCTTCGACTGGAGCACGCCCCACGAGTTATAGCCGAAGGGCACGTCCCGGACCGATTCGACGGGCGGCTCGGTCTCGGTGCAGGTGTCGGCAAAGGCCTCCATCCCGTCGCGCCAGTCGGCATAGCGCCCGATGAAGATCCGCGGGGAGGTGACCGCGTCTCCCGAGAGGGTGCCGTGCGGCTCGTTGTCCCGCGTTCCGCTGTCCGTATAGCCGCCCGCGACCTCAAAGCCCGCGCACTCGCCGAGGGAAGCGTCGAGGAGGATCCCGGTCTTCCACGTGTCGTGCGTCACCGAGCCGAACACTGTCCCCGCGCCGCTCTCCGCATCCACGAGCGCGCCGACCTCGTAGGACACCGCCCCGCCGCTGATCCGCTCGACGGGGGTGAGCGACGGTTCGACCCACATGTCATTGTCGTACGGGATCGAGAGGAAGGCGTCCCCTCCGACCTTCTCCGTCACAAGCGGGGAGATCCGGTTGGTCGATACGCGGCCGTCCGAGGACAGGGTGACCTCGGTGAGAATCGCGCCGCGCGCCTCGTCAAAGAAGAAGGTCTCCGTCATCTCGCCGGGGAAATCCGGGTGCCCCTCGTGCGTGAAGAGCACGGAATTATCGTTTTCACGGACGCTGTGCCGTGCGAAGCCGTCCGAAGAGAGGGTCACGCCGCCGATCACGCATTCCGCCCGCGCGTCCGTCACGACCGCCTCCCTCCCCGAAGCGAGGGACCAGATCCCGTTCGCCCGGTCGAGCGTCAGGGTCAGGCCCCCGCGGGTGAAGGTCTCCTCCGCGCGGTTTTCATAGACGCGGGCGGACGATTGCGCGCGCTCCGGCTCATAGATCTCGATCTTCCCGAGGTCCGGGCCATACCAGTCCGAGCCGACTGTCAGAGATCCGCCTTTGGAGAGGCGCATGTCGATCGTGACCGCGGCGCTCTTGTCGAATCCGCCGCTCGACGGACAGGGGAGCTTATACGAATCGCCGTCCGCGGACAGGAGGAAATAGCGGTCGTCGGAGCCGGAATAATAGGTGACGGAGAGGGTGTACCAGCCGTCCGCGGGGAGATCGAGCGCGGAATAGGAGGCCGTGCCCTCGACCGATCCGCCGTTTTTGCCGACGTTCCCGATTTTCGCGCCGCTTCGTTTTGCGGTGCCGCCCAGCTCCGCGTCTGCGGGAGAGAGGGTGAGGACGGGGAATGCCGCCTCCGCCGGGGTTCGGATGAGCGCGAATGCCATACAGAATACCAGTCCCAGAACAGCCGCAAGCCGCGGGAGGGAGCGCGCGGATTTCGTCATGATCTGCGGTCCTTTCGCCGATTTTTCTCTATTATATCATATTATCGCGCAAAAAGAAAGAGGAATCTCCTCCCGCGCGCGATTCTTTACATCTCCGCCCTTGAAATCCGCCGCGCCGGATGATAGGATAGCGGCAGAAACAGACAAGGAGGTTCATCCATGAATAAACGGCAGTTTCTCTGGATCATGACCGACTCGACCGGATACAACATGGTGAGCTGCTACGGCTCGCCCGTCCGGACGCCCTGCATCGACGACATGGCGGCGCGGGGGATGCGGTTCGAGCGGACCTACACCTGCCAGCCGGTCTGCGGGCCCGCCCGGAGCGCGCTCTTCACCGGGCTCTTTCCGCATTCGAACGGGAGCTGGGGCAACACCATGGCGCTCTACGCGGATGTGAAGACGCTCGGACAGCGGCTCTCGGCGGCGGGCGTCGCGTGCGGGTATATCGGCAAATGGCACCTCGACGCCGGGGACTATTTCGGCAACGGGATCTGCCCGGACGGCTGGGAATCCAAATACTGGTACGACATGAAATGCTACCTCGACGAGCTCACGCCCGAGGAGCGGCTTTTCTCCCGCGACGGATCGAACAGCGACAAAAACCTCCCGCCGGAATTCCTCTACGGACACCGGGTGACGGAGCGCGCGCTCGACTTTCTCCGTGAGCACCGGGACGACGATTTCTTCCTCGTGGTGTCCTACGACGAGCCGCACGACCCCTGCCTCTGCCCAGAGCCGTACGCGCACATGTACGACACGCGGCAGGGGGAGCGGACGCCCGCGTATGACGACGATCTCACCTCGAAGCCGGAGTACCAGCGCGTCTGGGCAAAACGGGGCGGCGGCCTCGATCCCTCCCGCCGGGGATACGGGATCGGGAGGCGGCTTGCGGCCTGCCAGAGCTACATCGATTCGGAGATCGGCCGAATCCTCTCGCTCGCGCGGGAGCTGACGCCGGACGCCGTGCGGATGTACACCTCCGACCACGGGGACGCGGCCTCGGCGCACGGTCTTTACGCGAAGGGTCCGGCGGTCTACGACGAGATCGCGCGGGTGCCGCTCGTCTTCGAGGGTCCCGGGATCCCCGCGGGAACGGTTTATCCGCACGTCGTCTCGCACATCGATCTCCCGGCGACGGTGCTCGATCTGCTCGGCCTCCCGAAGCCCGTGATGCTCGAGGGCGAGAGCCTCCGTCCCCAGCTCGCCGATCCCACGCTCCCCACCGGACGCGCGGCGCACATCGAATTCGCGCGGTACGAGATCGACCACGACGGCTTCGGGGGATTCCAGCCGATGCGGGCCTCGGTCACGGACGAGGGCAAGCTCGCCCTGCACCTGACGGACACGGACGAATTCTACCTCACCGCCTCCGATCCCTACGACCTCGACAACCGGATCGACGATCCGGAAACCGCGGACCAGCGCGACGCGATGCACGACGAGCTGCTCGACTGGATGAACCGGACGCGCGATCCGTTCCGCGGGTATCAATGGGCCTGCCGTCCGTGGAGACGGGACAAGACGCCCTCCTGGGACGTCGACGGGTACACCCGCCAGCGGGAGAACGAGCCGGGCGAATACCGTCAGCTCGACTACTCCACCGGACTGACGATGGAAACGGCGACGCGGAAGAAATAAGCGTCCGAATCCAATGAAAGAAGCCCTTCCCTGCCGATTTTCGGCGGAGAGGGGCTTTTGTTCATTCCTCGAGGATTTTCCGGATCGCCCACAGCTGGAGCCTCGCCGGGAGCGCGCCGTAGAGGAGGAGGAGCGGATTGCGGTTCACGGAATACGTCAGCCGCGGATGCCGTGCCGTGAGCGCTTTCGACACCGTCCGCCCGATCGTCTCCGGCGGGACGCTCCGGGCTTCGATCCGGTTCACGATCGCGCGGAAGCGGTCGGCGTTGCACCGATAGAGCCGGGTCGAGGCGCAGAATCGCTCGAGCTTTTCCGTCGACGCCGGGAGCATGCTCGTTCGGACCGCGCCGGGGCGGATGACGATCACCCGGTGCCCGAGAAGCTGGACCTCCATGCGCAGGGCCGCTGCGTACTGCTCGACGGCGGTCTTCGTCACGGCGTAGATCCCGGTGAACGGCAGCGGACGAAGCGGGGCCAGCTCGCTCGAGATCATGGCGATCCGTCCCCCGGCCCGAAGCAGTGGCACGAAGATCCGGTTGACGCGGAACATGCCGAAGAGGTTGACGTCGAAGTCGCGCGTGAAATCCTCCTCCGGCATCTCGATGAGGGAGTTCAGGTCGTAGATCCCCGCCGCGTGGACGATCCCGTCGAGACCTCCGGCCTCCCGCGCGATCCGCTCCGCGGCCTCCGCGAGGGCATCCGACGAGGTGATGTCGGCGGGGATGCAGGTCCAGCCCCCCGGCGGATCCCCTGCCGTGCGGTCGATCCCCCAGACGCGGTGACCGCCGTCCGTAAGCCGCTTGCAGATCGCCGAGCCCATGCCGCCGCGCGCGCCCGTCACGAGATAGTTTCCCATGCGCTCCTCCAGAATTTCACTTAAAACCGATATTCTTACGGCGCCTCCACGGTGATCACGACCTCGTCCGCGTCCTCCATCGAGACGTTGAAGGCGAAGGAATACGTCCCGTCCGGATCGCGGAAGACCTGATAGCCGTCGTAGCCGTTTTTCCCGGCGAGCTCCAGGGGATGCGCTTCCCCGTCCCGCGTCTCGGTGATGCGCGGCAGGGTCCGGCTCTCGAATCCGTACACGCGCACGGCGGTGAGATCCGGTCCGCCCGCGAGCGCGATCGACGCCCGTCCGTCCTTTGCCCGGACCGAGGGGATCACGCTGTCCGGGATCGCCTCGCCCTCGAGCACGGCCGCGCGGACCGGATTCGTGCAGGAATCCCTGCGGACCTTCAGAACGTTTTTGTCGTTCCTGCTCGTGGAATAGCCCCACGGGAGCAGGATGATCTCAAGCTCCATCCGGTCACCCTTTTTCAGCGTGACCTCGCCGAGATCGAGCGAGAGGGAGCCCGTGTTGAGCGCCTTGTCCGAGCGCTCGTACAGCACAAATCGCCCGCCATAGGGTTCCCCGCCGACCGTGAGTTCTGCGCTCCGCACGATCAGGGCGAAGTTCACGGAATCCGTCACATTGCCTTTGTAATAGTCGTAATACGGGTGATCCTCCCCGAGGACGATGACCCGCTCGCCCACCTCCGTGTTCTCAACGGCAGGCGCGCCGCTCTCGTCGAGATAGCCGAGCTTGTCGTAGCGGACCGCACGCCCGTCGAAGGTGAAGAAGGCGAAATCGCGGCGGAAATCGTCGAAGGAGATGTCGTCGAGGACCTCGAGACCGATGTGGTAGTACGTCCGGTTCTCGTCCGTCTGCGCCGTCTCGGTGTGGCGGTAGACCGCGCGGATCCGTCCGTCGTCCGAGAGGTAGTCCATTGTGATATCCGCGTAGACCGGGCCCGCCGAGACGATCTGCGCGCTCTGGGATTCGGATTTCGAGGAGCGGCCTTCGGCGTCCGTGTATTCGAGGAAGTAGAGCCGCCCCGCGCTCGTGTGCTGGGGCTGCGTGCTCCAGAGCGGCGCGGAGTTGGCGCGGAAATCGGGCAGGGTCCACGCGTCCTTGCCGAACACGAAGTACGGCGCGATGCAGTTGGTCTCCGTCACGCCCACGGAGAGGTGGTAGTACGGGATGTG
>CACZSA010000133.1 GCA_902783705.1 uncultured Ruminococcus sp. | reverse complement strand
GAGCGGACCACGATCTTCGAGCCGTCGAGGCAGCGGTAGTCGAAGGCGTGCATCGGCTGGCCGTATTCGAGCATGACGAAGTTCGTGATGTCGACGATGTTGTTGATCGGACGGACGCCGGAGGCGCGCAGCTTCATGCGGAGCCACAGCGGGGACGGGCCGATCTTCACGTTCTTGACGACTCTCGCGGAGTAGCGGTAGCACTTCTCGGTGTTCCGCACGTCGACGGAGAGGTAGTTATCAATGGAATCGCCGTCCGGGCAGGGAGCGGGCTTCTTGATCGGAGGAAGATCGAGCGGACGCCCGAAGGTGACGGCGGTCTCGCGCGCCAGTCCGAGGACGGAGAGGCAGTCCGGACGGTTGGAGGTGATCTCGAATTCCACGACGATGTCGCGCAGGCCGAGCTCCTTCACGATGTCCGCGCCGAGCGGGATATCGCCGAGTCCGACGTCGCCGAGGATGAGGATCCCGTCCTCGATCGCGCCCGGCATGTCGTGGAGCGTGAGTCCGAGCTCCGCGATGGAGCAGAACATGCCCTCGGAGAGTTCGCCGCGGAGCTTGCCGCGCTTGATCTTCACGTCTCCGGGGAGATGCGCGCCGTCGACCGCCACGGGTACGAGCGCGCCTTCAAAGACGTTCGTCGCCGCCGTGATGATCTGGAGCGGTTCCGCCGCGCCGACGTCCACCTTGCAGATCACGAGGCGTTCGGCGTTCGGATGACGGTCGATCTTGAGGATTCTGCCGCAGACGACGCCCGAGATATCCGCGCCGAGTTCTTCGTAGCCCTCGACCTTCGAACCGGACATGGTCATGCGGTCGCAGTATTCCTTGATGGTGATATCGCTGACGTCCGTATAATCCGCCAGCCATTTCATAGAGAGATTCATACTCTGTAAAGTCCCTTTCTTTCGTGTGCCGGAAAATCAGCCGATCCGGCTGTCGATGTAGGCGGTGAGGATATCGACGGAGGTCTGCCCCGCGTTCCCGTTCACCACCATGTCCGCGTGCCAGCGGGTGGGTTCGATCAGCTCGTTGTGGCGGAAGCGCACCGTGTCGATGTAGCGGTCCGTCACCTCGTCGAACGTCTGCCCGAAGGAGGTGAACCGCCGGATACGCCGCACGAGCCGCTCGTCGCTGTCGAGATCCACATAGAGCTTCAGGTCGCACTTCTCCCGGATCGGTTCGAGATAGAGCGCGAAGAGCCCTTCGATGATGAGAATATCTTCCTTGTTTTCCGCGATCGCCGCGTCGAAATCGGCGTAGAGCCGGTCGAGATAGAGCGCGTCCGGATGGTTGTGTTCGACGTAGGTCTTCCCGGTAATGGGGGCGACGGTCGTGATGGACGGCTTTCTGAAATAGGCGTCCATGTGCATGACCTTCGCGTGGTCTCCGTAGTATGCCGCGAGCTTGTCCGCGAGGGTGCTCTTGCCGGAGCAGGTGCCGCCGGCGATGCCGATGACAAACATATTGTTTCCTCCGTGTTGAATGAGTTGCCCGGTTCGTTCAAACGGCTCCGACAAACGGCTCCGTTGTCCGCGACAGGTGAACGTTACCGCCGGGTCAGAACTGGTTCAGGAAGCGGATATCGTTCTCATAGAGAAGGCGCATGTCGTCGATGTGATATTTGAGAAGCGCGATGCGCTCGATGCCGAGACCGAACGCAAAGCCGGAATAGACTTCGGGATCGATGCCGCAGTTGCGGAGCACGTTCGGATGGACCATGCCCGCGCCGAGGATCTCGATCCAGCCCTCGCCCTTGCAGAGACGACAGCCCTTGCCGCCGCAGACGAAGCAGGAGACGTCGACCTCCGCGGACGGTTCCGTGAAGGGGAAGTGGTGCGGACGGAAGCGGATTTCGGTTTTCTCACCGAACATGCGCTTTGCGAACATGTCGAGCGCGCCCTTGAGGTCTCCCATCGTGATGCCCCGGTCGATCACGAGTCCTTCGAGCTGGTGGAAGAGCGGGGAATGGGTGGCGTCCACGGCGTCGGAGCGGTAAACGCGCCCGGGAGAGATGATCTTGATCGGCGGCTGGGTCTTCTCCATCACACGGGCCTGCACGGGCGAGGTCTGGGAGCGGAGAAGGATGTTGTCGGTGATATAGAAGGTGTCCTGCGTGTCGCGCGCGGGATGATCCGGCGGGATGTTCAGGGCCTGGAAGTTGTAGTAGTCGTACTCCACCTCGGGACCGTCCACGATGGAATAGCCCATGCCGAGGAAGATGTCCTCAAGCTGACGCTGGACGAGCGCGAGGGGATGGAAGTGTCCTGCCCGGATGGGTTCGCCGGGGACGGTGACGTCGAGCTTTTCGGCGGCGAGCTTCGCTTCCATGGCCTTGCCCTTCGCGGCGGAGGCGAGCTCGTCGATTTTCTTTTCGATCTCGGCGCGGACTTCGTTCGCCATCTGCCCGATCACGGGGCGTTCCTCGGCGGACAGTTTGCCCATCCCGCGGAGGACGGCGGTCAGCTCGCCCTTTTTGCCGAGATACCGGATGCGAAGCTCTTCCAGCTCCGCCGACGGAGAGGCGAGCGCTTCCATCGCCTCTTTCCTGATTTTTTCGAGGGTCTCTCTCATGTGTCGAATGTTCCTTTCGATTGTTTCGATCTGCTTGAATTGCGCCGGGCAATAAAAAATCCCTGCCGATGCGAAAAGATCGCAGACTCAGGGACGGCTTTCGCCGCGGTACCACCCGGATTCCGTGCAAAAACACGGCGCTCGTGCCGATTGGCCGGGACGTAACGGATCCCACGCGTCCGGGACTACTCCTTTCACCCCGGCGGCCTGTCTGCCGTGTTCCGGCGGACGGAGAAAGCGAACGGCAGGACGGCAGCGGCGCGTCGGCTTTCAGCCCTTGACCGACGCTCTCTTGGGACGCTGGTTCGTGTGCCCTCTTCCTCATGGCGTTTGAAGACGGCCCCGCGGCGATCCGAAGACCTCCCGCGAAACCGCAAATTTTATCGAATACATTATAGCACAATCCCTCGCTTCATGCAAGAGGAAAACGGAAAAAACTGTTGCAATTTCTTCCCCGGTGTGCTATGATGAGTGTGAATAATTCACCACGGGAGGCTGTGACCATGAAGATCAGCGACATCGATAAGAATCTGGCTGTGGAGAGCGCGACGGGACTTTCCCCTATCGTCTGGCTCGACGCAAAGGAGGCGCCCTTCCGCGTGCACGGACTGGCAGTGAAGGAGAAGGGCGGTCCCTTTCTGCGCATGCCGCACGAGGCCGCCGCGTCCGTCTCGGAGGGCGTGGAATGGCTGAACAACCATACGGCGGGCGGACGCATCCGGTTCCGCACGGACTCGCCGTGGATCGCCATGCGCGCCGTGATGCCGGACAACGCCACCATGCCGCATATCACCATGCTCGGACAGTCCGGCTTTGATCTCTACCAGAACGACGGCCCGGACTACCGCTACAACGGCTCGCTCATGCCCGGCAACCGGAAGCACGGCTACGAAAGCTGGCGTCCGACCGACGGGAAGTGGCACACCTATACGCTCAACATGCCGCTCTACGATCCCGTCGAGGACGTGATGATCGGTCTTCACGCGGACGCGCATATCGAGCCGGCGGAGGATTATACCCATCCCGTCCCGGTCGTGTATTACGGCTCGTCCATCACGCAGGGCGGGTGCGCCTCCAGACCCGGCAACGCGTATCAGGCGATGATCTCCCGCCGCTTTGACGCCGATTTCATCAACCTCGGCTTCTCCGGCAATGCGAAGGGGGAGGAGGCGATCTGCCGCTATCTCGCTTCTCTCGACGCCTCCGTGTTCGTCTGCGACTACGACCACAACGCCCCGAACGCCGATCATCTCGAAGCGACGCACAGGCCGCTTTATGAGATCTACCGCGCCGCGCACCCCGAGACTCCGGTCATCTTCGTCTCAAAGCCCGATTTCCACCCCGGCACGGAGGACGAACGCCGCCGTCAGATCGTCATCGACACCTACGAGTACGCCCGCGCCAAAGGAGACCGCAGCGTCCGCTTCGTCGACGGCGCGCATCTCTTCGACGGTCCCTTCGCCGATTCCTGCACGGTCGACGGCTGTCATCCGAACGACCTCGGCTTCTTCCGCATGGCGCAGAAGATCGGCGACGCGGTCGGTGAATTCCTCGGGTAATCCCGAAAAATCCCTTCAAAGGAGCCCCGCGAGGGACTCCCTTTTCGTCCCCGGATTCTTTTCCTCCGCGCTCTTTACAAATTCTCCCGCCCGTGTTATAATATCCACGGACAAAACCGTTCAGAAAGGACTATATGATATGAAACCCGTATTTTATCAGACCAACCGCAAGAATCTCGCCGAAAAGCTCCCGGATGGCTCCCTCGCCCTCTTCTTCTCCGGATTTGCGCCCCGGAAACGCGCGGACGAGGACTATCCGTTCTTCTCCGACCGCAACTTCGTCTACCTCACCGGGATCGCCCGCGACGCGGGTCTCATCCTCGCCGTCGAGGCGGAGAGCGGGACCTATACGGAAAAGCTCTTCCTCCTCCCCGCGGATCTGCTCAAGGAGCGCTGGACCGGACGCCGCACCAAGGCCGACGAGGCGACCGCCCTCTCCGGGATCACGGATATCGCCTACACCGCGGATTTTGAGCCGTATCTGGCAGCCGCGCTCGACCGCGTGAGCACCGTCTGGCTCGATATCGACGAGACCCGCGACATCCGCGACTGGACCGAGGCCCACCGCTTCGCCGCCCGGATGAAGGACGAGCACCCCGAGGTTGAAGTAAAGAACAGCCGCACGATCCTCGCCGGACTGCGCACGATCAAGGCCGACTGCGAGATCGAGGCCATGCGCGAGGCCGTCCGTATTACCGGGGAGGGCATCCGCGCGATGATGCACGGCGTCCGCGACGGCATGAAGGAATACGAGATCAAGATGCTCTACGACAACGCGCTCACGAAGAACGGCTGTCTCGAGCCCGCCTTCCCGTCGATCATCTCCGCCGGGGAGAACAATTTCTGCATCCACTACTATTCCTATCAGGGCACGGCGCACGACGGGGACATGGTCCTCTGCGACGTCGGCGCGTGCTATGATTTCGTCGGCTGCGACATCTCCCGCGGCTTCCCGCTGAACGGAAAGTTCAACGACCGCCAGCGCAAGATCTACGAGGCGATCTACGCGACGTCCCAGCACCTCTTCGACACGATCAGGCCCGGCTACCCCATGGAGGAGGTCGACCGCGAGGCCAAGCGCTTCTGCTACGAATATCTCCACGACTACGGCCTCGTCGATAGATTCGAGAACATCGGCAAGCTCATGTGGCACGGCGGCTCGCATCACGTCGGCTTCGACACGCACGATATCGTCGTCCGCCCTGAAAAGGTTGCCCCCGGCATGGTGTTCTGCGTCGATATCGGCGTCTACTGCGAGGAATGGGGCATCGGCTTCCGCGTCGAGGACAACTGCCTTGTCACCCCCGACGGCTGCGAAAACCTCGGCGTCCGCGTCCCCCGCACGATCGAGGAGATCGAGGCGGAGATGAGAAGAGGATAACGTCTTAAAAATCAACAAAAAGGAGCCGCACTATGAAAATGACCCCTTCCGGCCGCTATGCGCCGCTCAGCTTCATCCGTCTTCTCCCGGATTCGCCCTTCCGCGCGAACATGGAGCGGGATCTGTGCTATCTCCGCAAGCTCGACCCGGATCGGATGCTCTATAATTTCCGCGCGGCGTTCGGAGTCCCCACCGACGCCGAGCCGATCTACGGCTGGGATGCGCCGGACGGCCTGCTTCGCGGTCACTCGACCGGGCACTTCCTCTCCGCCCTCGCCATCGCCGTGAGCGCGACGGGGGACGGGGAACTGCGCGAAAAGCTCGCCTATACGGTCCATGAACTCCATGCGCTCCAGCGGACGGCGAAAGGCCGCGCGCGCGACTTCAAAACCGCCTGCACCCCGGAGGACTGCGCGCAGGAGAAGTGGAGCCGCGACCCGTCGACGTGGGGCGAGGGTTTCCTGTCCGCGTATTCGCCCGATCAGTTCGCCCTGCTCGAGCAGTTCACGCCCTACGCGAAGATCTGGGCGCCATACTATACGCTTCACAAGATCCTCGCCGGGCTGATCGAAGCCTATGAGCGCACCGGAAACGAAGAAGCGCTCGACGCAGCCCGCGGCATCGGCGGATGGGTGGAGGACCGTCTCTCCCCGCTCAGCCCGGAGCACCGGAAGAAGATGTGGAGCATGTACATCGCCGGGGAGTTCGGCGGGATGAACGAATCCCTTGCCCGCCTCGCGCTCCTCACCGGGGAAGAACGTTTTCTCCGTGCGGCGAAGCTCTTCGACAACGAGAACATCTTCCCGGGCCTCTCCGAGGGGGAGGACACCTTCCATAATCTCCACGCGAATCAGCACATCCCGCAGATCATGGGCGCGATGCTCGAATACGAGGCGACGGGCGAGACCTCCTACCGCCGGATCGCGAATTCCTTCCTCGGACAGGTCTTCGCGCATCACATGTATTCGATCGGCGGCGTCGGACAGGGAGAGTGCTTCCGCGAGCCGGATTCCCTTGCGCGCTACATCAAGGAAGTGACCAACTGCGAGACCTGCGCGACGTACAACCTCCTCAAGCTCGCCCGGGAGCTGTACGCCTTCGATCCCGAACGGGCGGATCTTATGGACTACGTCGAGCGCGCGCTCATCAACCACATCCTCGCGTCCCAGAACCCGGACGGGGGTGAGCACGAGACGAACGCCGTCACCTACATGCTCCCGATCGGCCCGGGTGCGGAGAAGGAGTATTCAAACGACTGGTGGGCCTTCACCTGCTGCCACGGCACCGGGATGGAGAACCATGTCAAATATCCCGACGCGATGCTCTTCGACGCCGGGGAGACCGTGTATCTGAATCAGTACTTGCCCGCGGAATACAAGGGCGAGGACTTCCGCCTCCTCTGCAATACCGCGTTCCCGCGCGGAGAGGGCCGGATCACGGTCGAATCGGACCGCGCCTTCACGCTCCGGCTCCGCATCCCGCGCTGGTGCCGCGAGAATCCCTTCACGGCGGACGGGCTCACGACGGCGGGCCGCTGGGCGAAGATCGAGGTCATGCCGGGGACGCCCGTCGAGATCGCTGTCCGGTTCGATTACCGCCCGCGCCTCGAATACACCCCCGATCTCACTGAGGACGGACACCGCCTCGCCTCGCTCCTCTACGGTCCGTTCGTCATGGTGACGTTCGACGATTCAAAGGAGTATCTCTCGATCCCCGCGCGCGCGGATGCCGAGACGATCGAAGGAGAATGCGCGATCCGCTATGGGGGACGCGAATTCGTCCCGATGTATCAGGCGCACAACCGCCCGTATCACACGTATTTCAAGGTGAAATAAGCAGAACAAAAGCTGTCACGGTCCCCCGCGGCAGCTTTTTTGCGTTTGTCAGCCGTTCAGCCCGCAGTCCCGGATCCATCGGCAGACGTCCTCCCAGGGGGTCTTCGAGTCGAGCCAGTAATCCGGCAAAAGCCCGCGGCCCTCCTCAAAGCCGTCCATCTGAAAGACCTTGTAGCCCATGGCAAAGGTCACGCCTGTACACGGCAGCCGCCAGACGTTCAGATCCCCGAACTGCCCGCAGCCCATCGTCGCACTTCCGATGAAGACCGCACCCTTCACGGACCGCGCGAAACAGACCGCCGCCTCACCGGAGGACGCCGTTTCCTTGTTCTGAAGCACAAACAGCCGCCCGGCATATTCCGACCGCCCGGGATCGGTCCGCTCCGATGCATGGAGGCTCCACCGCACTGCGATCCGATCCCCGTCCTGCGCGATTCCCGAGACCGCGCATTCGCTCTGCCAGTTGGCGTATCCGTTCAGCCCCCGGATGAAGGACTTCGGACAGCTGCTGTCCCCACCGGGATTGCCGAGGAGCGACCAGACGAGCGCGGGATCCTTTCTGTGCGACAAGCCTCTCTCAAAATGCGCGTCGCCCGATTTGCCGAGTGATTCATTCGTGGAGCGCACCCATCCGCCGTCGAACGACGCATCATGGGCGATCTTCACGCCCTCGTCCTCCCATTCGGACCACGCGCCGCCGGGATTCTCAAAGCCGTCCGTCCGGCAGGGATGCAGGGGGACCGGGATGCCGCCGAGATCCAGCGTTTCCCGCGGAGTATCGGACAATACCCCGACGAGGAACCGCCGCCCGCCGTCCGGGGAGGGAAGCGTTTCGAACAGACAGTCCCGCAGCGCCTCCGCCGAAAGGATCGCCCCGACCGGGAACACCGCGCACTCCGGCGAGAGGACGGCATATCCGTCCGTTGCGGCACCGACAGTCAGCCCCGTAAAATACGCGTGGACGGGACGATCGAACCGATGACCGCCGCGAAAGACGAAATGTGCGTCGACGATGACGTCCCGGAGCGCCTCGTACAGCGCATCCCGGAGCCATGCCGCGTCCGCCTGATCCGGGAGGGAGGCGAGAAGGCTGTCCCGGATCGCGTCAAAATCCGCGCGTTCTGCGAAATACGGATACCCGCTGTACGCGTACCGGAGCAGATCGAAGAAGAGCGTCACATCCTTGCCGAGCCCTTCGCGGTCGGCCCGGAATTCCCGCTTGTCCGCCTCGCCCTTGACCGACGCCGCGCGGAGATTGTCAAGCGTTCGGTCGTCGAGGGGGATCGGCGCGCGGTCCGCATAGAGGCGGATAAATTCTTCCTGTTTCATAGACCCGACTCACCCCCGCAGACAATACCACGAACTGCTCGCGTGCAGCATCCGGTCCGCGAGATGCAGGATTGGGAAGAGGAAGAGCCGCGTCTGATAGAGATTCCACGGCGAAAAGACCGCGAGCGTCTCCCCGCCGCCGAGATCGACCGTCCGCTCTTCGAGATACATGATCCTGCATCCGGCGATCTCATGGAGCTCCCGCGCCGCCTCCTCGACCGTCAGGCCGCACCGGTCCGCGACGGACGCCGCCGTGAAGCTCTTGACCGAATCCCCGGCGCATTCCTCCCACAGCAGCTTTACGATCTGCCGGAAGGAGGGGCGGCCGAGGGAAGAGAAGAATGTGCCGAGCTCCGGATCGCCGAGGAGGGCGAGCGCATCCCGGTTCTCGAGGCGGGAGACATACGCGAACCCGCTGTCTGCGAAGACCGCTCCCCGACGGTCGGAACACACGCCGGAGTTGGAGGACGGATTTGCTTCGAGCGCATCGCAGAATTCCCGCTTTGCGGAAGGCGGAATTCCGGGATCGCACTCCCAGCATCCGGCGTAGGTTTCGAGCAGAGCCCGGTAGCAGACCTCCGGCGCGTCGTTGAAGGAGAAGGAGGAGGCGCGCCTCTCCTCGCCGAAGAGATAGTCGATCGAGACCCCGAAGATCCCCGCGAGCACGGGGAGGAGAGAGACGTCGGGCATGGTGTTGCTGTTCTCCCATTTGGAAACGGACTGCGCGGAAACGCCGATGACGGAGGCCAGCTCCTCCTGGGTCATCGATCTCGCCCGCCGCAGCGCCGCGATCTGTTCGCCGATGTTTTTCATGGTGGCACCTCAAATAATAGAGTTCATCCGGCCTGATGACACCCATAGTATACCATAAGAACGGGCGTTTGTCCATCAACCGTCCGGGGAGAAGGTCGCGTATTTGGAGAGGGGAGCACGCAAAAAGGAAAACCGCTCATCGGCATGAGCGGCGTTTTATGACGGATCTCCGAAGAGAAATCCCAATCCGTTTTCCAGCGCGATATCGCCCGCAAGGCTTGTGGACGGAGAGTCGTCGGTATGGGGAACGATTTCGTATGTGCGGCGTCCGTCCTCGATTTTGGCGGATAACAAGAACCTCTACTAATGAAATCTATTGAGTTATTTCCTTACGTCATCCGAGAAGTCACTTCGACACCACTGACAGCGCTTTTTCCCGGGCTTTATGAAATTCCCACAGACAGGGCAGATATATTCCTCGGCCTCCGGTATCGGCAGTTTAACAGGATATTTCAGCCCTCGGATTACGAGTACCCGGTCATCCTGCTTATAATATATATCTTTAGAAAGGACGCTGGAATCCTTATAGGTGACAACATATTTTTCCCCATGATCCCCTCTGAAAACGACATCGGCAGTAAGAAACTCAAGTTCTTTTGCTTGATTCCAAGTGATAGGTCCTGTTGTTGTTTTATATTGGGAGGAATATTTAGCGGATTCCACTTTCCCATAAAATGTTCTTGTGCAAAGCAGCTTATGGACTTTAAGAGGATAGAATGGAAGGATACACAATAAAGGAAAAATGAAATTGGATGGTGAATTGATAGGTCTTTCCGACAAGATTGCCCAAACGGCTCCAGCAGATAGGACGCCGACACACCAAAGGATAGTGAGCGCTAATGTTTTGAAGTACTTTTTGTTCCCAAGCCTGAGTAGTTTTCGCTCTGTATTGGGTTCAAGATGATCTGTCATATAACTCTCCTTATCGATAATTATTATCTGATTTCTGTTTTTCAGCAAGGCATCCTTCCAAATAAGCATGCTGTCGGATTACTTCTTTTTTGAATTTCCTGAAAAGTAAGAAGTTGTAAAGGGCAAAATAGGTAAGATAAATCAGAAGGAACACCGTGGTGTCCATAAGATTGGCGTGATGGTTTACCAAGACTTCTTCGTACTTGTCCATGGGATTCACATACACAAGGGTATATATTAAGTAGGTCACGGGAGAGGTGAGAACACCGTATGCCGTAAACGGCAAGGGCAGTAACCCGATCAAAAATCGAAGAGCCTCTTCACCGATGATCAACCTAATCGCTTTTTTGTACCATGTGTTCACGTCATCGCGAAGAGAAAACAGCTTCGGAACAGCCGAAGTGAGGTAGCGGTGGACAAGAAAGCTCGGCAGAACAATAGCCACGGGGATCGTAAGAAGGACTTGCAGAACGACATAAGTCGCCGTACCTTTCCACAACGAAATCAATGAAGTAAAGCACAGGATATAATAATAGGCAGCGAGGAGTGCTCCGGCTGAAACAGCTATAAATTTCAGAATGTCGGAGGAAGTGACCTCTTTTTTGTAATAGAAATCCCGTTCTATGATTTGTTGGTTCTGTGTCATTTCATTTGCTCAGGGTCCATGTGGATTCTGAATTCATTCTTGCGATCCAACTCGTATTTGTCCCATACCTTTATAAAGACAAGGTACAGGAGGAAAAGGACAAGGACAAAATATACCAGATATATCATG
>CACZSA010000132.1 GCA_902783705.1 uncultured Ruminococcus sp. | reverse complement strand
TCTCCCAGCTATGACGAAAGCGACATCCGCTTTATTACCCGCATTGAAGGCGCCAGCGCCCACGATGACCTGGGGGCAACGGCAATGGACGGTGTCCGCAATGCCATAAGCCAATTTGAAAATGAAGAGCTGACCGCTCTTTGGAAATCCGTTACCGGGCAGGAGATGCATCATGAGTAAGAAAGAAATCAAAGCGCTGCGGCGCCCGTTTATCAGAGAATTGTTTCGGAACAACAAATTCAATCTGACGATGACCGTGCTCGCGGCCCTGCTCTCTGCGGCGGTGGAGCTGGTGATCTCGTGGACGATCAAGGGGATATCCGATCTGATCTCCGGCGATACCACAGTCCGCTTCGGCACGCTGCTGCTCGTCGCGGGCATCGGCTTTGCGCTGATGCTGATCGCCTGGGTGATCGATTTGACGTTCCTCTCCGAGTTCCGCGCCAGAGCGATGCAGCAATACCGCAAGTACGTCTTTGACCGGCTACTGGAAAAGGGCATTCAGGCTTTCTCCGGTGAGAACAGCTCCCTCTACATCTCCGCGCTCTCGAGTGACGTGAACACCATCGAAACGGACTTTATCGGGAAACTGCAGGGTACGATACAGGTCGGCATCACGTTTGTCGGCGCGCTGGGGCTGATGCTGTGGTACAGCCCGCTGCTGACGCTCGTCGCCATCGGCTTCTCCCTGCTGCCGATCCTCGTGTCCGTGGTGCTCGGCAATAAGGCGGCCGTGGCGGAAAAGAACGTTTCCGATCAGAAGGAGCGCTACACCGGCATGCTCAAAGATGTGCTCTCGGGCTTCGCGGTGATCAAGAGCTTCAAGGCGGAGGAGAGCATTTCCTCCCTCCACGACGAGAGCAGCAATAACGTCGCCGGCGCGTCAAAAACGCGTGAGAAGGTCAAGCTCCACGTCTCCTACGCCTCGGGACTCGCGGGCGGTGTCTTGCAGTTCGGCGTGTTCTTTGTGGCTGCAGCCCTGGCACTTTCCGGCAAAGGCGGCATCACCGCCGGTACGGCGATCGTCTTTGTTCAGCTTCTGAACTACGTGCTTGCGCCGATTCAGGTCTTCCCGACGTTTTTCGCCGGCATGATGTCCTCCTTCAGTCTGATTGACAAGCTGGCGGAGGCGCTCGACAAAAACGTCCCCGACGAGGGCGAGACGATCCCGCCGCGTCTCACCGAGGGGATCTCGGTTCGGGATCTTGCGTTTGCCTATGAAGAAGGAAAGCCCGTTTTGTGTGACGTGGACATGGAGCTGCATGCTGGCGGCTGCTACGCGCTGGTGGGCGGCTCCGGCAGCGGCAAATCGACGATTCTGAATCTGCTGATGGCATCCTCGAAAAACTATCGCGGCGAGATCCTCTATGACGGACGGGAACTCAAAACCGTTTCCGCCGGTTCGCTCTATGACCTCGTGTCCATGATTCAGCAGAACGTGTTCGTCTTCAACAGCACCATCCGTGACAACATCACCATGTTCTCCGAATTCCCGGAGGAGGAGATCGTACGTGCCGTGCGCCTGTCCGGGCTCTCGAAGCTCATCGACGAGCGGGGCACGGATTATCTCTGCGGCGAGAACGGTTCCGGTCTCTCCGGCGGCGAGCGGCAGCGGATCTCCATTGCCCGGGCGCTCCTTCGCAAGACCCCGGTGCTCTTTGTGGATGAGGCCACGGCGTCTCTCGATGCGGAGACCTCCTTTGAGGTACTGGATGCCATCCTGAAGCTGGACGGCTACACCCGCGTCGTCGTCACCCACGACCTGGACGAGGCGATCCTGCGCCGATGCACCGGCCTGTTCGCGCTGAAAAACGGCGAGGTTTCGGAACAGGGGACCTTCGAGGAACTGATGGAACAGAGGGGCTATTTCTACTCGCTGTTCACCGTCTCCCAGGAATAATCGGATTGTCTCAGAGAATCCTGATAATGATTTCCGTAAATGAAAAAACTGCCGCTCCCGGTTCAGTGTGATGAGCCGCGCGGCAGATTTTTATATGGTATTTTCAGAGCAGTCCCCGCTTCGTCGCCAGCTCCCCGAGCGTTTCCCGGTTCAGCCAGTAGGTCACATCCTCGGGCTTGTCGATCCTCGCGTTCCCGATCAGCGAGGCAGCGAGGGCGGTGTATTTCTCCCGCTCGTCGTAGGTCTCGTAGACCGCAGCCCGCTCGATCGGGCGGATATCCATCCGGGGCCAGAGCTCCTTGGCGGCCTCGGCAAAGACGAAGAGCGCGCCGTCGAAGAGCTTCGCGAGCGTGACCTCCTCCGCCGTGTCCGCATGGAAGCCCTCTTCCTCCCGCCGGACGAGGACCTTCGCGATCCGGTCCCGCAGCTCAGTGCTCTTTTTGATCCGAATCCCGAGCGGAGCGCTCTCCGGATCGGACAGGGCGAGCGTCGCGGCGGGTTCTTCGCTCCCCTCCGGGACGATCTCCGCCGTCGCCGACGCGAGGAAGAACGCGATGAAGCGCTTTGGGTTGTCGGC
Organism: uncultured Ruminococcus sp.; assembly: GCA_902783705.1. Lineage (GTDB taxonomy): Bacteria > Bacillota > Clostridia > Oscillospirales > CAG-272 > UMGS1696. Next base: position 8,737 of record CACZSA010000132.1, on the reverse strand, counting down.
ATACCGTTCGCCGAGGGCGGGGGAGGCGGCGAAGCACTTGTCCCGGATCGCGGCGTCCTCCGTGAAGACGGCCTTCGCCGTGAGCCGCATCAGTGTGCCGTCTCCGTCCTTTGCGTAGAGGCGGAACACCGGATGCATGGACAGGCCGCCGTAGAAGCGGGAATCCTTCGCCGCGTCGAAATAGAGCGCGCCGTCCTCCTCATACCGGACGGAGACGTTTTTTGCCATCGGAAGCCCGTCCGGTCCGATCACCGCGGCGAGCAGGCAGGGGGCATTCCGGAGCGCGGCAAGGAGGTCCGCAGACGTGTAGTTTTTCATAGGGGGATCCTTTCGAGTGTCGTTTTCAGTTTACGAACTGCGCGCTGTGGAGACTGTAATAGAAGCCTTCCGCCGCCATCAGCTCGTCGTGGGTGCCGTGCTCGATCACGCGTCCGTCCTTCAGCACGAAGATCACGTCGGCGGAACGGACGGTCGAGAGGCGGTGCGCGATGACGAAGGACGTGCGGTGCGCCATCAGCTCGGTCATCGCGGACTGGATGCGCATCTCCGTCATGCTGTCGACGTTTGAGGTCGCCTCGTCGAGGATCAGCACGGGCGCGTCCGAGATCATGGCTCGGGCGATGGTGAGCAGCTGCTTCTGCCCCTTCGAGATGTTGACGCCCTCGTCGGTGAGGATCGTGTCGTACCCGTCGGGCAGGCCGCGAATAAACGAGTCGATCCCTGCCGCCCGCGCCGCCGTCTCGATCTCCTCCCGGCTCACCGGACGCGGCGAACCGTAGGCGATGTTGTCAGCGATGGTCCCGCTGAAGAGCCATGTGTCCTGAAGGACCATCGTGTAGCTCCGGCGCACGGACGAGCGGTTGGCCTCGGCGATATTCCGCCCTTCGAGCCGTACCTCGCCGGAATCCGGATCGTAGAAGCGCATGAGCAGGTTGATGATCGTCGTTTTGCCCGCGCCCGTGGGACCGACGATTGCCGCGGTCATCCCGGGCTTTACGTGCAGAGTGAGATCGTGGATGATCTGCCGGTCCGGGGTGTAGCCGAACTGGACGTCCTCCGTGTCGACCTGACCGGTTACGGGGATGACGGAAGCGTTCTCTTCATGCTCCGCCGGGGAGCCGAAGACAAAGGCGTCCGGGACGTCGGGCGATTCCTCGGCCTCGTCGAGCAGGCGGAAGACCCGCTCCGCCGCAGCTGCCGCCGACTGGAGCTCGTTGATGATGTTCGCCGCTTCGTTGATCGGCCCGCTGAACTTGCGGGAATAGAGCACGAAGGACGAGACGTCGCCGATCGAGATGCCGCCCGCGAGGAAGAGCAGGGAACCGAAGACCGAAACGAGGGCGAGGGAGATATTGTTGATGAAATTGACCGTCGGGCCGACCATCGTGCCGTAGTAATCGGCCTTGAAGTAGGCGTCCGCGGCGATCTTGTTCCGCCCCGCGAAACGCGCGATCATGACGGGCTCCTCGGAGTAGGCGCGGACCGTCTTCTGCCCGGAGAGGCATTCCTCCGCGTAGCCGTTGAGCTCGCCGAGCTTGCCGGAGCGCGCGCGGAACAGGGGACGGAAGAGGTTCGCCATCTTCGTCGTCGTGACGATCGAGAGGGGAACCGTGACCGCGAAGACGAGGCAGAGGCGCGGCGAGATCGAGATCATCATGACAAGCGAGCCGACGACCGTGACGACCGAGGACGCGATCTGCACAAGGTCGGTCGAGAGGGTCGCGTTGATCGTGTCGATGTCGTAGGAGATGCGCGAGATGATGTCGCCCGTCTGATTGACGTCGAAGTAGCTCACCTTCATCTTCATGAGCTTTGTGAAAATGTCCTCCCGCATCCGCCGCACGATCCCGCGGGAGAGGTTGATCATCACGATCTGCAGGCAGTACGCCATGACGGACGAGACCGCGTAGGCCGCGAGCATGAGAAGGCAGTACCGCACGACCGCGTCGAAGTCCACGCCGCCCGAGGAGATCCCGATGGCGTCGATCGCGCGTCCGGAGAGCTTCGGACCGATGAGCGAGAGGAGGTTCGAGAGCACGGAGAGCGCGAGGGCGGCGAGATAGCCCCAGCGGAACTGGAACATGTACTTTCCGAGACGCAGGAGCACCTTGAGTTTCTTTTTTGACACGTTCCCGACAACGACGTCCTCGGGACGGGCCACCTTGGGTCCTCTATTCAAGAAGCGCGCCTCCCATCTGCGAATCGCTGATCTCCCGGTACAGGGGGCAGGTCCGGAGCAGCTCGTCGTGCGTGCCGCGCCCGGTGATTTTGCCGTCCTCCATGACGAGGATGTGGTCGCTGTGGAGGATCGAGGAAATACGCTGCGCGACGATGACGTTCGTGGTCACGCCGCCGAAATGCTCGCGGATCGCGAGGCGGAGACGGGCGTCCGTGGCGTAATCGAGCGCGGAGGAGGAGTCGTCGAGCACCAGGATCTCGGGATGCCCGGCGAGCGCGCGGCTGAGGATCACGCGCTGCTTCTGCCCGCCCGAGAGATTTGCGCCCTTGATCGCCAGCTCATAGTCGAGCCCGCCGGGCTTCTCGTCGAGGACGGAGGACGCCTGCGCGTATTGTGCGGCCCGAAGAAGCTCTTCGTCGTCGAGTCCGCGTCCGAAGTCGATGTTCGTGCGGATCGTGTCGGCGAAGAGAAAGTCGTTCTGGAACGCCGCGCCGAATTTCTTCGAGATCTCGTCCCGGCTCATCGAGCGCACGTCCCGCCCGTCGATGCGGACCGCGCCGGCGTCGACGTCGTACTGCCGCATGAGCAGGGCGATGAGGGTGGTCTTGCCCGCGCCCGTCGGACCGATGACGCCGAGGGTCTGTCCGGGTTCGAGGCTGAAGGAGATATCCTCCACGTCGGGCTTGACGCCGTTGTAGGAGAAGGTGACGTGATCGAATTCGATCTTCGGAGCATGTGCGGCGGCGGGCGCGTTGTAGGCGGAATCCGGCTGCATGTCCATCGGGGTGTCGAGGACCTCGCCGATCCGGTTGGCGGAGGCGATGCCGCGCGAGGACATGATGAAGATGCGGGTGACGCTCATGACGGCGTTGAGGATGATCGTGAAATACGAGGTGAACGCGATGATCTTCCCGGTCTCGGACAGCCCGGAGTTGACCCGGAGCGCGCCGACGAAGATGACGGCGACGAGACCGAAGTTGAGGAAGAGGTTCATGAGCGGGCTGGAGAGGGCCATGTTGATGGCGGCGCGCTTCTCCGTCCGGTTGAGGGTCCGGTTGGCGTCGTCGAAGCGTTCCCGCTCCGCGTGCTCCTTGCCGAGCGCCTTGATGATCCGGATGCCCTGCGCGTTCTCGCGTACGATGCGGGTCATGCCGTCCGTCGCAACCTGCTGATCGTTATAGAGCGGAATGCCGCGCTTCGTGACAAGGTAGACGGAGACGGCGATGAAGGGCATCACGGCGATGAGCACGAGGGTCAGCACCGGCTCCATCATGAAGGTGATGACGACCCCGCCGATGAGGAGGCAGGGCGCGCGGACCCCGAGACGCTGGACCATGCCGACCATCTGATGGATGTTGTAGGTGTCGGAGGTCAGCCGCGATTCGAGGGACGGCACGGTAAACGCGTCGAGCTGACGCGCGGAAAGATATGAGATCCGGGCGAAGAGATCGTTGCGGATCTTCTCGGTAGTGTCCCGCGCGACCCGCGCCGCCATGCGGTTTGCCGTGATGTTCCCCAGAATCGCGAGGATGGAGCAGACGAGCATGAGCAGCCCGGCGAGGTAGATGTTCTTCCGGTTTCCGGTCGGGACGATGTCGTCGATGATCGTGGAGAGGAGCATCGGGAGAAAGAGATCCATGATCGTCCCGCCGAATTTAAAGGTGAAGCCGAGCATCATCTTGCCGAAAAACGGGCGGACATAGCGGAGAACATGTTTCAAGCGGCGCGCCTCCTTTCCTCTGTGAAGATGCGTTTTCCCCATTATAACATAAAAATCGCCGTCAATCAACCGCGGAGGATTTTTAAAACGTGGATTATTTTTTCGCCCGGCGGGCCTTTTTTTACGAATCCGACAAAGAAAAAACGGTGTTATCCGCAGATAACACCGCTGGGGCGCTATTTCGACCAGACGAGGTTTGCGAAGATCTTCTGCATCCGCGTGTCGGGGAAGCGAAGATCGATGAATCGCCAGAACGCGTTCGAGGCGGCGATCCCGCTTGTGCGTCCGTACCAGCGGTAGACGGCGACGAGGGACACCGCGGCGTCGAATACGAAGAACGCGAGGAGCGCCCAGGTGAGGATCTTGCCGAAGCGGTCCGGGATCTTCATGATGACTGCCGCTATGCGCGGGTAGAGGTTTTTCAGCCACAGGACGCCGAGGAAGCCCCAGAAGAACGCGTAGAGGAGACAGATCCGCCCGTTCAGGTTGAACGGCATATCGCTGTAATCCCACGAGCGCGAGCCGAGGAAGGTCTCCTGGCACCACGAGCAGACGTATTCGACCGCGCTCCCGACGATCATCCCCGCGCCGAACGCCAGCCAGCGGCTGTGATTCCGGTAGCGGTAGAGGGCGACCGTGATCGCGACCGCGCCGACGCCGTAGAGCAGGTTGAAGGGCCCGTAGACCAGCCCCGCGCGGCTCTCGATGTACCCGTGCTTGAGGAGGCACCAGCCCAGCTCGACCACGACCCCGGCGAAGGAGCCGATGTAGAGGATCAAGAGGAGCTTGTAGATGTTCAGTCCCCGCGCAAAGTGACTGCTGTTCGCCTCCTCGAGGTCGATGAAGGCGTTGGCGGGCGCGCGTCCGATGACGGGGAGGCGTCTCTTCCGCTTCGATTTCGTGAGATCGTTGTACCGCGAAGAGACCTCGTCAGCGATGGCGGCGGAGCGGACGGCGGAGCGCGAGAGATTGACGGCGGCGCGGCGGTAGGATCGAGCCTGACCGATGGCCTCCTCCCGGAGCGTCTCGGGGTGTTCGGCCTGCGCCATGCGGACATAGAAACCGTTCATTCCTGCTGCGCTCTCCTCGGCCTCCGCGAGGATCCGGTCGGACGAGACCTCGAAATCCGTCTCGACCTCGGGGACGCTGTCACGGCGCACGACCTTCGACACCACATCGTCCGCGGCGCGCACGGCGTCGATCTTCATCAGCTGGTCTTTCAGGGGAATGGGCTTCATGGCACACCTCGTATGATTCGATAGAAACTGTCAGCTCAAAGTATAACACGTGCGCCGCGCAAAGTCAAGGGATTTGCCGCCGAAATCTGCCTGCTGCCCTGCATCCCGCCCGGGTTTATGTCAGGGGGAGGACAGAGCGGAAAAGCATGCGCCGGCATGCCGCGGTGAACTTGAAGGTATGGATGCGCGGAATCGTACAGGTTTTTATGGAAGTCGTCTAAAAGCAGCTTGACAATGGAGTCGGATTCTGGTATAATCACGAAAAAAGGAACCGGAGGTGCCCGATGGCGGAGAAATACTACATCGCGGCGGACGGCGGGGGCACGAAGCTCCTCACGGTGCTCTACGACGACGCGTTCAATATCGTCTCGGCGGCGAAGGCGGGCGGCACGAATCTGCTCTTCCGGCCTCAGGAGACGGCGGAGGCGGAGGTGCGGACCCTCGCGGACGAGCTCATTCCGCCGCAGATCGGCGAAGTGGAGGCCTTCGACGCCTCGATCGTCGGTCCGTCGGAGTATCTGCTCGGGGCTCTGCGGAAGAAATGCCCCGTGAAGACCGTCCGGCACTGGGGGGAGGGGCACGTCGCGCTGGCGTCTGCCGGGGTCCGGTACGGGATCGTCGCGCAGGCCGGGACGGGCTCCGACGCGTTTCTCATTCAGCCGGACGGCACCCGGACCGTCGGGGGCTGGGGCATGACGCTCGGCGACGAGGGCGGAGGCTATGACATCGGGCTCCGCACCCTGAAGGCCGCGATCTACGCCGAGGACGGGCGCGGACCGAAATCCGTCTTGCCGGAGATGATCCGGGAGGCGTGGGATCTGCGCGTCCTCTACGACATGATCGGCAAGGTCAGCGGCAACCCGGACGCCCGCTCGCTCGTCGCCTCCGTGACCTATCTGACGGAGCGCGCGGCGGCAATGGGAGACGAGGCGGCCCTCGCGGTCTATGCGGACGCCGGACACGAGATGGCGCGGCAGGTGCTCGCCGTCATCCGAGGCGGCGGCGGGACGTGGATCGGTCCGGTCATCGCCTCGGGCGGCGCGTGGAAGGGCTCGGCACGGATGTTCGAGACCTTCCGGGAGGAAGTGCGGGCCGTGTATCCGGAGGCGCAGATCCGTTTTCCGGACTTCGAGCCGCTCGTCGGCTCCGTCATCAGCCGTCTGCTCGCAGAGGAGCACGCCGAATGCGAGGACGGACGGCACATGGATATTCTGCGGGAGAAGTTCGGCGCATATCGGTACCGGAAGCCCGCGGATCTGAAGGAGGAATGTACATGAAAGCGTCGGAACGCTATTACAGCCGGGTCTGCGAGATCCTGGACGAGGTCTTCCGCGTGGAGGCGGACGCGATCGAGGAGGCCGCACAGGCGGTTGCCCGGGCGAATCGGAGCGGGAATTCCGTCTTCGCGTTCGGCTGCAACCACGCGGGGCTCATCACGCTCGAGCTCTTCTACCGCACGGGCGGACTCGTGACGATCAATCCCGTCCGCGCGCCCGGCATGATGCTCGAGCTCTCGCCGCCGACCATGACGAGCGAGATGGAGCGCATGCCCGGCTATGGGAAGATCATCTTCGGCAACCTCAAAACAAAGCCCGGCGACGTCCTCATCATCCACTCGGTCTCCGGACGCAACGCCGTCACGGTCGACATGGCAGAGGCCGCGCGGGAGGCCGGGATGACGGTCATCGTCGTCACAAACCTCAACACCGCAAAGTTCGTCACCTCCCGCCATCCGTCCGGAAAGAAGCTGCACGATTTCGCCTCGATCCTCATCGACAACCACGGCGACCGCGGGGACGCGTCCGTCGAGATCGAGGGATTCCCGCAGAAGGTCGCGTCCACGTCCACTGTCGTCGGCGCGGCGATCCTCAACGCCGTCACGGCGCGGGTCTGCGAGCTTCTCATGGAAGCGGGCGAGACGCCTCCGGTCTTCATGAGCGGGAACATCGACGGCGGCGACGAGCACAACCGCCGGGTCATGAACGAGCACCGGGACAATATCTTCTATCTCTGATCCTCAATTCTTGAAAATCATAAATGGGAAAGGATTTTTATCATGTTACTTGACAGGTATCAGCAAGCGGCGTTCGACCTTCTCTACAAGGCCCGGACCACCCAGCGCGAGGCCATCATCGTGGTCGGCGAGCGGATGGCGGACGCGATCGAGCACGGCGCGAAGGTCTACCTCAACTCCATCTGCCACATGATCGAGCACGACCTCCTCGGACGGGGCGGCGGTCCCGCATTCTATCAGCACTACGAAGCGGGGAAGACCGAGCTCAAGGCGGGCGACGTCCTTTTCGTCTCCTCCGTGTCCGGGCGGACGCTCCCGGTCGTCAACCTCGCGTGGGACGCCGTGGAGAAGGGCGTGATCGTCGTCGCGCTGACCTCCATGAGCTACGCGCAGGCCGTCGAGCCCGTGCATCCCTCCGGAAAGAAGCTCTATGAATTCGCGACCTACACCCTCGACAACTGTGCGCCCGCAGCCGAGGCGATGCTCGAAGTGGAGGGCCTTGAGCCCCGCTTTGCCGCCGCCTCCGGGATCGCGTCCGACTTCATCATGTGGAGCGTGACGTCCGTGTGCGTCGAGAAGATGATCGCGGAAGGCTTCCCGCCGAGCATCTTCAAGAGCGCGAACTTCCCGGGCGGACCGGAGTACAACCACGGTTTCGTCGACAAGCATTACGCCGAATTCGGCTGGTGAGTTATTCACAGTTATTTCAGACTTTCTCCATTTTCCGTGCAAAGTTTGATTCGCACGCATTGACAAGGCCCGGAAACTGTGTTATAATGAATTCAGCAAAACCGGAGGAAAATCATGGCACAGAAGAACAAAATCACCTTTCCCGTGCGCATCGACGAGGAGCTTTACCGCAAGATGCTCGTCGTCGCCGCGGCGGAGGGACGGGATGAGAACAATCAGATCCTGCACCTGATCCGCACGAATATCCAGTATTACGAGCGGATCCACGGGAAGGTCGATCCCTCGAAGGCCGTGCTCCCCGCGGAAACGGGGCATTCCGGCGAATAATCATCCATTCATGGAGGCTGTTATGGCAAAAAGCACGTTCTGGTCTGAATTCAAGACCTTCATCGCCCGCGGCAATGTCATGGACATGGCGGTCGGCGTTGTGGTCGGCGGCGCGTTCACGGCGATCGTGAACTCCCTCGTCGGCGACATCATCAACCCCATCATCGGCAAGCTGTTCGGCGGCGTCGATCTCTCCGAGGCGAAGGTCGTTCTGACCGAGGCCACCGAAGAGGCCGCAGAGGTCGCGATCCGTTACGGCGCCCTCATTCAGGCGATCATCAATTTCCTGATCGTCGCGCTCTGCATCTTCATCGTCGTCCGCGGCATCAACAAGCTGAAGGACAAGATGAAGAAGGAAGAAGAAGCCGCCGAGGAAGAGGCGAAGGAAGAAGAGCCCGCAGAGCCCAGCGAAGAAGTCCTCCTTCTCCGCGAGATCCGCGATTCTCTCAAGAAGTAATCGGAAGCGATTCGGATAAAAACACGGGGCTGTCGCATTAACTTCAGAAATGGAGAAAATGCGACAGCCCTTCTGTAATTCAGATCATTCCGTTCTTCTTTTTCTCCTTTAT
>CACZSA010000131.1 GCA_902783705.1 uncultured Ruminococcus sp. | reverse complement strand
CTCGAGCATCATGCAGTGGATGCGGGTGCGCTCGTAGGTCTCGACGAGGGACCAGCAGTCCTCGATCGAATACGCGCCGCCGACCTCAGTCGCCACCTGCTTGCCGCAGTTCATCGCGTAGATCGCCGCGGGGATGTGGTTTTCCCACGCGGAGAAGATGCAGACCACGTCCACGTCGTCGCGTTCGATGAGCGCGCGGTAGTCGGTGGTGGTCGCCACGTCCCAGTTTTTCTTATCCCTGCAGTACTGAGCCGCCTTGGCGCAGCGGTCCTCGTATGTGTCGCAGACGGCGGTGATAACGGTGTCGTCCCGTTCGGTGAGAATGCCGTGGATGTGTCCCATGCCGCGGCCGCCAAGACCGATGACGCCGACTCTGAATTCAGCCATGATGAATACCTCGCTGTATGTTTTCGGTTGTTGGTGGAAAAAACCACACACAAAGCTATTATACCGTATCGGGTGCGAAAAATCAAGTATGACCGGTAAAAAAGCGCGGGAAATTGCGCTCCGGGCTGCCATTATTCCAGGAAAGAGGCGGGGGTCCTTGACAGGCGCGCGGGAGAATGGTAGAATAGGAGCAAATCGACGGAATCCGGAATCAGGAGGCGCGTATGACGGAGCCGATCATGGAATTTGAAATCTTCATCGACGGGGAGAAGATCAGCGATCTTCGCTCCCCGGACGGCGCAGTGACCTTCATCCCGTTCACGGGCCGGGTCGATTCGCCGCTTTTCCGGGGCGAGATCCGGCCGGGCGCGGCGGACGTGCAGACAGAGAAGCCCGGCGAGGCGCGGGTCCTCACGGCGCGGTATCTCTTCCGGGGGGCCGACGCCGAAGGGAAGCCCTGCTCGCTCTATGTCGAGAACGTCGGGCGTCTGACGGGCGAGGGCGGACCGATCCGCGCGGTGCCGGCCTTTCTCACGGACAGCGAATGCCTCGCGCGTGTCCTGCGCGGAAAGCGGTTCCGCTCCGAGGTTCACGGCGCACCGGGAGGCGTGCGGATCAAGATCTTCGAGGAGGACGCGACATGACGGAGGAATTCAGACAGGAGCTTGCGGACAGCCTTTATATCCACCGTCCGCTGCCCCTGCACCGCGAGCGGGAATTTGAATCGAAGCGCGCTCGCATCCCTGCGCTCGGGGTGCGGCCCCTCACCGCATCTCCCGTATCAGACGGAGCGGCGTTCGACTGCGCGGATGGAATCTACACGATCCGGGCCCCGCTGCGGTGCGATCCGTGGCCGAAGGATACTCCGGGCGACGTCGGCTACCGCAATTTCGGCACGGCACGGCTGATCTTCCGCTTTGAGCGCGAGGACTGGGAAGCCTTTGACCGCCTCCGGTTCTCCGTCCGCCCGGTGATCGAGGGCGCGCGGGTCCTGCATCTCAACGCCGCGATCATCAGCCGGGGACGCGAGCCCGTCCCGGATCCGTACTGGCGGGAAGGCGCGACGGTCTTCGACCTCACGGGCGGCGAATGGAACGACTGTGTCTGGGAATTCGGCTCCATGCCGCGCGACGCCGTCTGCGAATTGCAGCTTTACGTCTTCTGCGCGGGACACGATACCGCCGCCGGGGATTCGCTCGCCTATTCGTTCCGCGATCTGCGCCTCGAGCGCACGGGACGGACGGTCCACACCCTCGGCTGGGAGAATCCCGAGGAGGGCATCCGCTATTCCTCGGTCGGGTATTTCCCCCGCGGGACAAAGACGGCGGTCGCGACAACCGACGCCGCCTCCTTCACGCTCCTCGATCCGGACGGGAGGACGGTGTACGAAGGTCCCGTGCGGCGTGTCGAGAACGAGCGGGGACACTTCGCTGTCCTCGATTTCTCCGAAGTGACCGTACCCGGCGCCTACCGCCTCCGGGCCGGGAAGATCACCACGGAGCCGTTCGAGATCTCCGACGAAATCTATAAGGAATCCCTCTGGCGGGCCGTGAATTTCCTCTTCTGCCAGCGGTGCGGCTATCCCGTCCCCGGAAAGCACGGCGCATGCCACCTCGATTTTCTCGCGGAACACAACGGCGAGATCATCCCCTTCCACGGCGGATGGCACGACGCGGGCGACACCTCCCAGCAGGCGGCGCAGACGGCGGAGACGGTCGAGTCCCTCTTCGCGAACGCCGCACTCTGCCGGGACGATCCGCTCCTCTACCGCCGCCTGACCGAGGAGGGCGAGTGGGGACTCGATTTCATCCTCCGCACGCGGTTCGGCGACGGCTTCCGGGCCACGAGCGCGGGCTCCACGCGTTGGTCCGACAATCGGATCGGCACCTTCGACGACGTGGCCTGCCGCGTGTTCGATCACGCCTACGAGAACTTCCTCTTCGCGGGAGCCGAAGCCGCCGCGGCGCACGAGATCCGGCGGTACGATCCTGCCCTCGCCGGCTGCGCGCTCCGTGCCGCCCGGGAGGATTACGCCTTCGCCGTGAAAAAGTTCGCCGAAACGGGCGTTGATCCCGCGCACATGTTCGAGCACACCTACAACAGCGGGCTGAGCCAGTATTACGCCGTGACCGTCCGCGCCGCTTCCGCGCTGTACCGGGAGACCGGGGAGGCATCCTACGCCCGGGATGCGCGGGAAGCGGGCGAGCGGCTGATGCACTGTCAGGAGCGGGGCGGGCATCCGTGGGATGGCTTCTTCCGGCGCGAGCCCGGGCACCTCACGCCCGTGCACTTCAACCATCAGGCGCGCGAGCACCAGTTTGCCGAGGCCTTCGCGTCCCTCCTCGAGACCCAGCCGGACGCGCCGGAGCGGGGAAGATGGGAGGACGCCCTCCGCCTTTATGGGAGCTATCTCCGCTTCATCGCCGGGGGTACCGCGCCGTGGGGAATGCTGCCCGCCGGGATCCACCGACGCGGAGAAGAGCTCGACGAAGCCCTCTTCCCGTACATGCACGTCACCTGCGACTGGGCGTCGGAGCGGGAGAATTACCGGGCGCAGCTCGACGCGGGACGCGACCTCGGAGACGGATTCGTCCTCCGCAATTTCCCCGTGTGGTTTTCCTTCCGCGGGAACAGCGCGGTCCTGCTCTCGGAGGGCAGGGCGGCGGGCGTCGCGGGACGGATCACCGGGGACGAGGCGCTCAGGCAGGCGGCGCGGGAGCAGCTCTACTGGATCTGGGGAAAGAATCCGTTCGGGCAGAGCCTCGTCTACGGCGCGGGGCACGATTTCTGCCGTCAGTACACCGTCCACATGGGGGACACGGTCGGCGCGGTCCCGGTGGGCATCGAAACGAAGGGGAACGGCGACGAACCCTATTGGCCGACGAACAACAACGCCACCTTCCGCGAGATCTGGATCGGCGCCGTGTGCCGGTATCTCGAGGTCCTTGCGGAATGCGGAAAGGAGATTTGAATATGTTTGACATCCGGATCATGAAGGACGAGCGCGCCTTCGACATTGCCGCCGCGTGGGAGATCATCGGGCAGATTCTGAAGAAGCCCGATTCCGTCATCGGCTTTTCCACGGGCCAGACGACGAAAAACATGCACGCGATCGTCGCGGATATCTACAAGCAGTACCCCTTCGACACCAGCCGCGTCACCTTCTTCAACGTCGACGAGCTGACGAACCTGCCGCGCACCTATCCCGGCTGCTGCTGGACGATGATCGAGGAGCAGATCGCGGGCCCGCTCGGCATCCCCGAGGACCGCTTCCTCATGCCGCAGACGATCTCCGACGATTTCGGGGAGGAATGCCGGAAGTTTCAGGAGATCCTCGAGGCGCGCGGCGGAGCGGACCTGCAGATGCTCGGCCTCGGGTACAACGGGCATATCGGCATCAATCAGCCCGGGACGCCCTTCGGCAGCGAGACCTGGGTCTCCCCGATGGATCCCGTGTTCGAGGAGCGCGTGCGGCGGGAGACGGGCGTCGGGGAGGACTATCCGCTCGGCGGGCTGACCCTCGGCATCCGCACGATTATGCACACCCGCCGGATCGTTCTCATCGCGAAGGGCGAGCACAAGGCCGAAATGGTCCGCCGCATGCTGAAGGGACCCGTGACGGAGGAGATCCCCGCCTCGGTCCTCCAGCTCCACCCGAACTGCACGTTCCTGCTCGACGCGGACGCCGGGCGGTACGTCGTGGATCTTGTATGAGGAGGCCGCCATGCATCCGAATCCCGTGATCTGGGCGGATTACCCGGACGTCGATATTATCCGCGTCGGGGACGTCTATTATATGATCTCCACCACCATGCACTTCTTCCCGGGCGGGGTGATCCTGCGCTCGTTCGACCTCGTGAACTGGGAGACGGCGGGCCATGTCTATGACGCGCTCGACCATACCCCGGCCCAGCGGATGGACGAGGGCCGGATCTACTCGCAGGGCATGTGGGCGGCCTCTCTCCGCTTCCATGAGGGTCTCTTCCACGTCGTCTTTGTCGCAAATGACACGCACAAGACCTATCACTACACCGCAGAATCCGTCACCGGACCGTGGACGCGGCACCCGATGGAGGGCTTCTATCATGACGCCTCCGTCCTGTTCGACGACGGGCGGGTCTATATCGTCTACGGCAACCGGGAGATTCATCTCACCGAGCTCGAAGCCGATCTCTCGCGCCCGAAGCCGGACGGCCTCGATCGGGTGATCCTCCGGGATGAGGCGCGGGGGCTCGGGTATGAAGGCTCGCATCTCTACAAGATCGGCGGGAAATACGTGCTGACCCTCATCCACTGGCCCGCCGGACACATGCGCACCGAAGCGGTCTTCACCGCGGATTCCATCGACGGCGAATGGACGGGCGGCGACGCGCTCGAGGACGACATGGGCTTCCGCCGTCAGGGCGTCGCGCAGGGCGGACTCGTCGACACGCCGGACGGACGCTGGTTTGCCATGCTCTTTCAGGATCACGGCGCGGTCGGGCGCATCCCCGTGCTCGTCCCGGTGACGTGGGAGAACGGGATCCCGCGCCTGTCTTCCCCTCCGCAGGAGATCGAAGGCGCGCCCGGGCATCCCGGCTATTGGTACCGCCCCCTCTTCGCAGACGACGATTTCGAATCGCACATGCTCCGCCCGGAGTGGGAATGGAACCACGAGCCGGATCCCGCGCTCATCCGGGTCGGCGGCGGTTCTCTCCGGATTCGGACGGGCCGATGCGATCCCGACGCGGAGCACGCGAAAAACACCCTGACCGTGCGGACAGCCGGCCCCGGCTGCACGGCGCAGGTCACCGTGAACGGACGCGGACTCCGGATCGGCGACACCGCGGGGATCCTCGCCCTGCAGGGCTTGTTCGCCGAGGCCGGGATCACGCGCGGGGACGACGGTTTTTATGCCGTGATGCGCGAGAAGACGAACGACGGCTTCGCGGAATGCGCGCGGATCCCGCTTGAGGGGGACAGCCTCACCCTCCGCGCCGTCTTCGATTTCCGCGACCTCGCCGACACGGTGCGGTTCGAATATGAAAAGGACGGCGCGTGGTTCCCGCT
>CACZSA010000130.1 GCA_902783705.1 uncultured Ruminococcus sp. | reverse complement strand
GAAGCTCGTCCCGAAGCTCTTCAAGGACGAGAACCACCTCGACGAGATCAAGGGCGTGTACGTCCCGTACTGGCTCTTCGACTCCTCAGCGGACGCGCGTCTCCGTTTCCGCGCCACCCGTTCCCGCACGTGGTCCGACCGGAACTACAACTACGTGGAGACCGAGGAATATCTCGTGGAGCGCGGCGGATCGATCGACTTCGAGGCGGTCCCGGTCGACGGCTCCTCCAAGATGGACGACACCCTGATGGAATCGATCGAGCCCTTCGACGTCCATGAGGCGGTCCCCTTCCAGACGGCGTACCTCGCGGGCTATCTCGCCGACAAGTACGACGTCACGGCGGAGCAGAGCATCGACCGCGCGAACGAGCGCATCAAGAAGACCGCGGAGGCCGCCTTTGCCGAGCAGGTGATGGGGTATGAGACCGTGTCCCTCGACAGCTCGTCCATCCAGCTCAAAAACGGCACCGTGCGCTATGCGCTCTACCCGGTCTGGCTGCTCAACACCACGTGGAACGGCACGAAATACACCTTCGCGATGAACGCCCAGACGGGCAAGTTCGTCGGCGACCTTCCCGTCGACAAGAGCGCGTACTGGAAGTACGTTCTCCTCTACGGCGGCATCTTCGCGGCGGTGGCGTATCTGCTCGTGACGGTGTTCCAGTCCCTGTAAGAGAGGAGGAGACGATATGAAAAAAATCATTCTTTCGCTCGCCCTGCTCCTTGCCCTCCTGACCCTCCTCGGCGTCGCGGCGTCGGCGGCGGACCTGCCCCTGATCTACGACGAGGCGGAGCTGCTCAACGACTTCGACGAGGCCGCGCTGAAGGCGACCCTCGAGAGCGTCAGCAACCAGTACGACATGGACGTCGCGGTGGTGACGATCGACTCGCTCGAGGCCTACGGCTACACGGGCTACGACGCCCCGATGAATTTCGCGGACGACTATTTCGACTACAACGGCTTCGGACGCGGGGAAAACCGGGACGGTCTCGTGCTCCTGCTCGCGATGGAGTCCCGCGACTGGTGGATCTCGACCAGAGGCCGCGCCATCCGCGTCTTCACCGACTACGGCATCAACGAATACATCAAGAACAACATCGTCGACTACCTCTCCTCCGGGGATTACGCGAAGGCCTTCACCGAATACGCGAACAGCGCGGCGGCCCTCATCGAGTTCGAGAAGACGCACGGCGAGCCCTACGACTACGACAGCGCGAAGGAACCCGTCAAGCCGTTCTCCTTCGGACGCCTCGTCGGCTCGCTCCTCGCGGGTCTGGGCGCGGCGTTCGTCCCGGTCTCCGGCATGAAGAGCAAGCTGAAAACCGTGCGCAACCAGTACGGCGCGCGCAACTACGCGAAGGAAAACAGCCTCCGCGTGACGACGGCGAACGATTTCTTCATCGGACGCCACGTCTCCCGCACGGCGATCGAGCGCTCCTCCTCGTCCGGCGGCAGCTCGACCCACGTCTCCTCCTCCGGCGCAACGCACGGCGGCGGCGGCGGCAAGTTCTGATTTTATCCCCGACCCACCCGAAAGGAGTTCTTCATGGGTATTCTTGACAACCTTCTGAATAAAGCGGCGTACACGGCAAAGAACGCGGTCGCGAATGGCGTCAAATCCGGCGTGAACGCGGCTGTGAACGGCGCGAAGACCGCGAATTCCGAGAACGTACAGGCCGCGAACGCCGTCGGCGCGAACATCGGCGGTTCCGGCGTCACCATGACTGCGGGCAAGACCTCGCAGGGCTACGCGAGCGTGACGATCACCTTTGACGCGCTCCCGAAGAACCTCGCCGAGCTCCGGGCCACCCCGCTCGCCGATCTCCAGACCCCCTATGGCACCGCCGCCCTCACCGTCGCCGCGCTGAACCAGTACGAGGCCGACAAGACGGCGACGCACGAGATGGTCAATTTCCTCCGCGGTCCCCGTCCGATGTCCGCATATGAAGAACAGTTCATCCGCGACCGTCTCGCCGGGAAGATGTACGTGATCCGCTCCTACTGGGCCGGCACGTCCCCGCAGAACAACTACACCCCGACCCTGCCGTACAGCGTCACGTTCTACGAGGATCCGTACTCCTACCAGAACGAGGGCTACTGCCGCCTCAACAGCACCTCCTCCGGCGCGGATTCCCCCCGTCAGATCACCCTCCGCAAGAAGGAAAGCACGGGCGAATGGTTCCTGTGGGAGAACTACCTCCTGCCGGACATCCGCATCCCCGCCGAGGCCGATCCGTGGGCCTGATTCCCGCATAACCCCCAAAGGGCTGCTCCGCGCGGCCCTTTTTCCATGTTTTTCCCCCGCCCGCGCGGATTTTTCATGAATCCTTCATCCCTTCGTCTTGCAAATCGCCGCCTCTTGTGGTAGAATGGAAGATGTATAAAACTGCGCCCGCGCGACGCGGTATGACGGAGGAATCAATCACCATGGAACTGTTCTATAAAAAGCCCGCCGCACAGTGGACCGAAGCCCTCCCGATCGGGAACGGACGCCTCGGCGCGATGGTCTGGGGCGATCCCCGGCGCGAGGAGATCCAGCTCAACGAGGAGACCCTCTGGGACGGACGCTTCGATCCGGAGGCCGACAATCCCGAAACGCCCGAGCACCTCGGGGAGATCCGCGAAGCGATCTTCTCCGGCGATTACGCGCGGGGCGAGGCCCTGACGCAGAAATACATGGTCTGCCGCGGCACGGGAAGCGGAAGCGGACACGGATACGGTCACGACTACGGCTCCTTCCAGACGGCGGGCTCGCTCCGGATCGCCTACCGCGGCGCGGGCGAGGAGATCCCCGCGGACTACCGCCGCTCGCTCGACCTCGGGTCCGGCCTGTGCGAGACCTCCTTCACCCGCAGCGGCACAAAGATCGTCTCCCGGGTCTTCGCCTCCCTCTCGGCAGGCGTGATCCTCTGCGAGATCGCGGCGTCTTCTCCCGTCTCGCTCGATCTCACATACGAAAATCCTTACGGCGCGGCGGAGTATTCCTCCGGTTCGATCGTCATGAGGCACGCGTTCCCGGAGTCCCAGGCCTACGCGGTCCTCGCGCTCCTCGATGCCGAGGGCGGGCATGTCACCGCCGACGCGGAAGGCGTGCACCTCACCGGCGTCACCCGGCTGTGCGTCCGCCTCGACGTGCGCACCACCTACGTCCGGCCCGGCATCGACGGCACCCCGCGCCCCTCGAACGATCCCGACCGCGCCCTCGCCCGCGCCATGGAATCCCTCGATGCGGTCCACGGCGACTTCGACACCCTGCTTGCCAAGAGCGCGGCGATCCTCTCCTCCCTTCTCGGACGCGCGAAGCTCACCCTCGACTACGCCGATCACTCCCCCGACAGCCTCCCGACGGACGAACGCATCCTGCGCATGCGGGACGGCGCGGACGACACGGGCCTGCTCCTCACCTACTTCACGTTCGGGCGGTATCTCCTGATCTCGTCGTCGTACAACTGCCTCCTGCCCGCGAACCTGCAGGGCGTCTGGAGCGGCGACCTCGACACGATCTGGTCGGCGGACTACCACATCAACATCAATATTCAGATGAACTACTGGCTCGCGGAGACCTGCCGCATGCCGGAGCTCACGAAGCCCTTCCTCGACTACATCCGCTTCCTCTCCGCCCACGGACGCCGCACCGCCCACATTCAGTACCGGGCGAACGGCTGGGTCGCGCATACGATCACCAATCCCTGGGGCTTCACGGCTCCCGGCGAGGGTGCGAGCTGGGGCTCCTTCATGTGCGCGGGCGCGTGGTGCTGTGAACACATCTGGGAACGCTACCGTTTCTCCGGCGACCTCGACGTGCTCCGCGAGAACTACGACATCCTCCGCGGCGCGTGCGAATTCTTCCTCGACTTCCTCGTGACCGATCCGCGGACCGGGTATCTCGTCACCTGCCCGTCGAACTCCCCGGAAAACCGCTTTCTCACCCCGGACGGCAGCCACAACATCTGCGCGGGCCCGACCATGGACGGCGAGATCCTCCGCATGCTCTTCTCCGCGACCGCCGAGACCTGCGATCTGCTCGACATGGACCGCGATTTCGCCGAGGTGCTCTGCGCAACCGCAGCAAAGCTCCCGCCGATCCGGATCGGGAAGCACGGGCAGGTCATGGAATGGAGCGAGGATTTCGACGAGGCGGAGCCCGGTCACCGGCACGTCTCCCACCTCTTCGCGCTCCATCCCTCGGACGAGATCTCCCGCGAGCGCACCCCCGAGCTCTTTGAGGCGGCCCGCGTGACCCTTCAGAGACGTCTCGCGGCGGGCGGCGGACACACGGGCTGGTCCCGCGCGTGGGTGACGAACTTCTTCGCGCGGATGGGCGAGGGGGACGAATGCCTCAAAAACCTCCGCCTTCTTCTCGGGCGCAGCACCCTGCCGAACATGTTCGACACGCATCCGCCGTTCCAGATCGACGGCAACTTCGGCGGCGCAAACGCCTTTGCCGAGATGCTCCTGCAGTCCCACGCCGGAAAGATCGTCCTCCTCCCCGCCCTCCCGGACGACGCGAACTGGAAGAACGGTTCGTTCGAGGGTCTGGCGGCGCGCGGCGGATTCTCGGTCGACTGCCGCTGGGAGGACGGTCGTGTCGTCTCCTACGCAGTCCACGGCAAGCCCGGCGCGACGGTCACCGTCCATGTAAACGGCGAGGACGAGGAGGCCGCGGTCATCGCGTAAAGGCCCGAAAGCCAACATATTCTGATTTCTCAAATTCCCCGAAAGGAGGTTCCCATGAAACGGCTTGCCCTGCTCTTTGCCCTGCTCTGCCTCGTCAGCGCGCTCGCGGTGTCCGTTTCCGCGGCCGACGCGCTCTCGTATCATGAAAGCGGATACGGCGATGTGACGGAATTTGCGCCGTCCGGCGATGGGATCCTCCTCTTCGGCGTGACATCCCGCTCGTGGTCCGCAAGCGGCTTTGTCGCCGACGCGCGCCGCACCGCCGACGTCCTCGACGCCGAACGCGGGGTCATGCTCACCACCCTGACGGCGACGACGCTCTCCTTCCCGGAAACCGAGGAGGACGGCGAGGTCTCCGTCACCTTCACGGTCGATCTCGTCCGCCCCGCCGCCGACGCCGATCCCTACGCCGCACTCGGGTACGGGCTCTTCCTCGACCGGGAGGGCGAATACCGGGTCCACTCGGTCCTCAAAACGGATCGGGGCGAATGGTCGGGCGAGACCACGGCGGACGGCTCCTCCCTCTATGCAGGCTCCCCCGAATGGAACCTGATCGTCCTCGACGCGGGCGACGCGCGTGGCACCCTTGAATCGCTCGCCGTCACCGTCTATTTTGACGCCGCGGAGGCTCCCTCCCGCGTCATGGTCACGGCGCCGTACTTCACCGAAACCGTCCCGACCGGGCTCCGCTCGATCACAAGCTACTCCACCCCCGCCTTCACGGCGGAGATCGGCAGCTTTGCGGATCGCCGGGGACGCGGCATCACGGACGACCGGGGACGCCTCTCCCTGAGCGGGGAATTCCTCTCCCCGACCGCCGTCACGCCCTCCCCGGACGCCTATTTCGAGCTCCGCTTCGGACGGTACGCCCCCGAGGCCGGGACGCTCTCCGTCTCGGTCCTGTACGAGGGACAGAGCGCGGAGGAGCGGCGTTTTTCCCGTCCCGTCGCGCTCACGGCGGGCGAGACCACGGTCGTTGTCCCGGTCGACGCCTCCCATCCGATCGAATCCTACACCCTGCAGTTTGAAAATCTCGAGCGGCGGCAGAGCGTCGAGCTGGCCTCGGTCCGCCTGATCACGGGCTCGCCCGTCTCCGTCGACGCAAACGCGTGGATCGGCACCCTCTCCGCCGTCCGCCGCACCGGCTCCTCCGTCCACTTCGAGGGGACCATGACCCGCGAGGCCGTACGCTCCTTCCCGGGCGAGAGCCTGCGCTTCTATGCCCTGCCCGTCTTCGCCTCCTCCCTCTCCGAGGCCGTGGAGATCGGCGCGGTCAAGGTCTCGACGCGGTTTGAATACACCGCCGACCTCGCCGCCCTGCCCGTGAGTCCGGACACCTACCGCTTCTTCGCCGCGATCGAAGGGGACGCGGAGGACGAGCTTCTCCCCCTCGACGCCCCGCGCTATTTCGACGCCGCCGAGGCCCCGGTATCCGCCGCCAATCCCCTCGGACTCTACGGCGCGCTCTCCGTCGGCGCGTTTGAGGCGAACGTCTCGCAGATCCTCGTGGACGTCCCGCTCGACAGCCTGCTCGGCGGCGAGGGCGGCGTGACGGTCTCCTATTCGGTCTACGGAGAAGGCGACGAGGCCATTCCGCGGTCCGTCTCCCTCGACGCCGCGACCCTCGCCTCCCTCGACCGCGACATTCCGTTCTACCGCTCCGCCGGGATCCGGGTGTGGCTGCGCTTCACGGCCTCCTCCCCCGTCGACGGGCTGACCTACGGCGGCGCGGGATACCGAAATTACGCCGTCGATCCCACCCTGCCCGGCGCGCGGTTTGAGTTCGCGGCCCTCGTGCGCTTTCTCACGGCGCGCTATCCCTACGTCGAAGGCATCGTGATGGGCGTCTCGGCAAACGAGCAGCAGCAGGTCGGCGGCGCGGACCTCACCGAACCCGTCCTCTATGCCGAAGCCCTCGCCGCGCTGTGCCGGATCGCCTACAACGCCGCCTATCCGAACAACCCCGCCCTCACCGTCTGCGTACCCGTAAGCGGTACCGCGGAATCCCGGGATCTCTCCGCGCGCTCCCTCGGCGTGATGCTCGCCCGCCGGATCGGCGAAACGGGCGTCTTTCCGTGGGGCGTCCTCGTCCTCGACGACGAAAGCACCGCCGCCGGCAGCCTCCTCTCCACCGCGCTCGACGCCTTCTCCCTCCCGCATCCCGCCGCCGATCTCGCGCTTTACACGCCGGACAACGCAAAAATCACGGAGCAGTACCGCACCTACGCCATGGAGGCCGCCGACGCCGGGGAGACGGTGAAATCGCTCAAGGAATACCTCATCGACGATTTCCTCTCGTTCTCCTCTTCACAGGGCCGTCTCCGCGCCGCGTTCCTCTCGCTTGAGGATTCGCCCTACCGCTCGGACCACGAGTTCTACGATCTCTTCAAGCGGTCCGCGGGGACGGGCGGCTCCGTGTGGGACAGCGCGGCCGAAGACCGGGCGATCCCCGACGGAGCACAGCACATGCTCTGGGATTTCTCGGACAAGCACTACGCCCTCGACTGGCTGCCGGGCGGAGGCTCGCTCTCCTGCGGAACGGCGTACAGCGCGCTCTTCTCCGATGCGAAGGGCGGCTACTCCCGCGCGCTCACCGCGACCCTCGGATACACCGAGTCGGGCGTGGCGGGCATCGCGCTCTGCAACCTCGCGAATCCCGTCGATTTCACCTCCGTCGACGCGCTCTGCTTCGAATACGCCGTGACCTCGCCGGAGGACGGCGCGATCCTCCCGGACGTCTCCCTCGTCTTTATCGCCGGAACGGACGAGCACCGCGCGGAATTCTATGTCGACGGCGTCCGCTGCGGCGAGATCCGCCGGGCCGTCTGCGATCTCTCCGGATGGGACGAGCGGTCCCGGGCGGACTTCATCGGCGTCGCGGTCTACGCGGACACGCCCGTCACGCTCGAGATCTCCTCGGTGAGCGCCGTGAGCGCCTCCCTCGACGACGACGCGCTCGCCGCCCTCTTTGCCCCGCCCGACGAGCCGCCGACGCGCTCGCCCGAGGACGATTTCACCGCCGCCCTCATCCTGCTCTTCCTCGCCGCTGCGTCGGTGGTGGTGTTCATCCTGCTCTCCCGGCATGAGCGGGAAACCGAGCCCGAACGTCCCGTACGCCGCGCCTCCGCGGGGAAAGGAAATCCGAAGCTATGAATACGAATCCGAACGAAAAAAAGCCCCGCGCCGGGACGGATCCGGAGATCCCGAACGTCGTCCCGGGCGTGAAGCCCTTCACAAAATACAAAATCGCCGAGCTCTGCGTCTGCGGGGCGGCGGTGATCCTCGGGCTGATCTACCTCTATCTGAAATGGATCCCGCTCGGCGTCCTGCTCCCGATCTACGCCGTGCTGTTCTGCGCGATCGTTCCCCTGCGCTGGAAGGACGCGAAGGCCACGGGAGCGACGGGCGGCTTTGCCCTGCTCTCGACCGTCCTCGGGGGCGTGATGGCGCTCCTCATCATCGCGGCGACGGCGGTGTATTTTATCTGGTACTGATCCGGATTTCGGCCGGAAAAACAAGAGGCATGAAGGAATAAGCGATGCTGAAAACCGTCCCCGGAAAGGACGGTTTTCGTATTATTCAACCGGAATTCGCCCCCCGGCGGATTCCTGCCGCACTTCTTACTTCTTCCCTGTTCCTTCTTACTTCAGATATGCCTTCGCCGTCTCCGCGGCATCTTCCGCGTCAAACACGCTCTCCACCACCTTCCGGCAGCCCTCGGGGGAATACCGCCAGCGGGTGAGGCGGGGCGTCTCGGCGGGATCGATGAAATAGCGGAAGGGCGTCACGCCGGCCTCCTCGCCCACGTCGATGAGCACAAGCTTGACCTTCATCCGCTCGGGAAGGATGCTCTTGATATACACCGAGCAGGCATGCCCCGGGATCGCGCCGTCCGTCGACTCCGCCAGCCCCGCAAGGTTCGGCGCGAGCTCCACGAACACGCCGTAGGTCTCGACCGAACGGATGATCCCGGAGACCGTCTGCCCCGCCGAAAACTGCGCCGCGTTCTCCTCCCAGGTCCCGAGCAGCTCCCGGTGGGAGAGGTAGATCCGCCCGTTGTCGAGCACCGACGAGACCACCGCCCGGATGCGCTCGCCCTGCCGGAACCGGTCCGCCGGATGCGAGATGCGCGAGACCGAGACGCGGTCCACCGTCAGCAGCGAGACGAGTCCGCACCCGATATCGCAGAACGCCCCGAACGGCTCGAGATGCGTGATCCGCGCGGGGAGGATGTCGCCCGGCGTGAGGCGCGAGACGGCAGCCCGCCAGCATTCCTCCTGCGCCGCCCGCCGCGAGCATACGGCGACCCACGATCCCCGCCCGTCCTCCCGGACGTCGAGGACCTTGAACTGCACGGGCTTGCCGACCCGGGTGATGACGGCGATATCCTTCGGTCCCCCGCCCTCGCCGGCCTCAAGTCCCGGCGGGACAAATCCGGCCTCCGCGCGCGGGATGATCCCCCGCATGCCGTCCGGCATCTCGACGGTGAGCTGCATCGTCGCGCAGTCGCAGAGGAGGCAGACCGATTCGAGGATGGTCCCGCGCCGCGCGGCTTCCTCGATGCTCTCCCGTGAGCGCATGGCGGCGCGGTTTTCGGGCGTGAGACGGAGTTCCCCCTCGGGGAGATAGCAAGCTCTTCGGATTCCCTGCATTTTTACGGACGCTCCTTCGTGATTTTTTCTCTTCGAAGGAGTGTATGAGGGTCCCGCCGTCCCTATGCCGGAAATCAGTACCCCCGGATCACCAGCCCGCTCTCCCGCGCCTCGACCGCCAGACGCGTGCGGGAATCGAAGCCCGTCTTCTCCAGAAGATGCCGGATGTGCGTGCGGACCGTCCAGACGGACATGTTCAGCCGCGCGGCGATCTCCGTGTCGGGATCCCCGCTCGTCAGCTCGCGCAGGACTTCGAGCTCCCGGTCCGTGAATTCGCGCGAGGAGGCCGCCCCGATCCTCACCTCCGGCGGCGCGTCCGGGTACACCGATTCGCCCGCCATCGTGCGGTCCATCAGCTCCAGAATCGGCTCGCGGCTGATCTCCTTGTACCAGAAGCTTTCGACGCCCGCGGCCCTCGCCCGGTCCATGTACGAGCACTCCGGCATGGAAGTGACGATGATGATCTTGATCGCGGGGTATTTCTTCTTGATCCGCTCCGCCGCCTCGAGGCCGCTCTCGCCCATCGCCGTGCAGACGTCCATGAGAATGAGGTCCGGCGGGCGGCGCATGCAGTAGATCTCCGCCATCCCCGCCGATTCGATGGAGTAGAGGAGCTCGTAGTTCTCGCTCTGCCGGATGAACAGCTCGAAAAGCTGGCGCGGCATCGCCTGATCCTCTACGATCATTACGTTCGTCATAAAAGTCCTCCCTTTCCGTCGGCTGTCTGATCCTGCGCGGCTTCTCCCGCCTCTCCGGTCCTCTTCGGCAGGACGAGGATCAGCGCGAACGCCGGGTCACCCGAAACGCTCATCGCCCCGCCCGCGTCCTCGATCCGACGCCGCAGGCCCGAGAGTCCGCCGCCCTCGACGATCGGACCCGCGGGAGCTTCGCCGTCGTTGCGGAACACCGCCTGCCAGAAGCCCGCCGTTTCCGAGATCTCAACCTCCAGCGCGTCCGCTCCGGCATGACGGACCGCGTTGGTCAGCGCCTCGCGCGTCGCCGTGAAGAGGAGCCGCGCCGCCGCCCGGTCCTCGCGCGGAAAATGCCCGCGGAACGTGACCTGCACGCCCGCCGCCTCCGCCGCCTCCTCGATCTGCCGCACGGGATCCGCGCCGACCGCCGTCTCCGGGACCGCCTCATGCCGCAGGAGGGCCACACTCTGCCGCCATCCCGCAAAGAGCGCGCGGATAAAGTCGGGGTCCCGCTCCTCCGAGGAGAGCGCGAACCGCGACGCCATGAGGATCTGCCCGAGGTTGTCGTGGATCTGCATCTTCGCCTCGAGGATCTCCTCGTCGCGCGTCAGCTCCGTCACGCCCTCGCCGTACCGAGAGAGACGCCGGTTCATGTCGGCGAGCGCGCGGTTGTCCTCCTCGAGCCGCCTGCCGAGCGCGTAGAGGTCCGTCGCGTCCGTCGCCGTGTACTGGACAACCGCCTCGCCGTCAACCGTGATCCCGCGCCGGGTGAAGATCCACGTCCGCCCGTCGTTCATCCGGAGGGACACCGCGTCCGCCGCCTCGATCTCCGGGACGCCGCCGCTCCCCTCCTTTCCGCAGAGTGTGTCCCAGAAGCGGTTCGCGTTGAGGAGCCCGTCCCCGGTGACGCTCTGGCAGAGGTCCTCCATCGTGCGGTTGACCATCAGGGGGAGTCCCCCCTCGAGCGCGAAGCACAGCCCCGCCGGGAGGTTGTCGACGCTCTCCCGCACGGACGCCTCGGTGATCGATTCACGCAGATGCCGCCGGAGCATCGCCTCGGACACGCAGGTCCCCGCGATCGCGGCGAGGTCGAGCGTCCCCCCGATCCAGACGGGCAGGCCGCCGAACAGCCGCACGAGTCCCGGCAGCGCCTCATACGAGGTAAAGTACCAGGGGAAACGCATCTCCCACGGGAGCATGACGAAGAAGGAGACGAGGGTCGCTGCGAGAGGTCCCGCGATGTAGCGCAATTTCCGGGTCCTCAGCGGCGCGGCGAGGAAAAACGCGAAGACGAAGAAGAAGGCGCAGACCGCGAAGGCCGCAAGCAGCCGCGCCACTCCATCGGAGAGCCATTCGACGGACAGGTTCATGATTCCGCCTCCTCTCCGCCGGGTTCCGCGAAGGACGCCGGGCAGAGATCCAGCCGCCCGTAGCGGTTGAAGCGGAAGGTCACGGTCGTCCGGTCCTCCTCCGCCGTGACCGCCAGCGCGCCGCCAAGCCGTCCGATCTCCTCCCGCCGCCAGTCATCCGGGAAGAAGAAGCGCACGCCTTCGCACCGGACGCGCAGGAGGAGGGCGCCCTCCGATGCCCTGTATTCTGCGCGGATCGTCTTCGCCCCGTCGAGCGAGCGCTCCGCCGCCTCCTCAAAGACGTCGTAGGCAAGCCACGCGGTCTCCTTCGTCAGGTTTCCGTCGGATTGCGCATCCAGGGAAGTTTCGATCCCTGCCGCCCCAAGCGATTCGAGCGATTCGCGCAGACAGAGTCCGAGCTCCGCCGCCGCGACGGTGTTCTCCCGCTCGCCGATCAGGATGAGATTCGAGCGTCGCTTGACGTACGCGCCGATCACGCAGACCGCCGCGAGCCGCCGCGCGTCATCCGCGGGATCGACCGATTCCGCCGCGAGAAGGCCGTCGAGCTTTCCGAGCGAGCCGCTCACCTCGGAGGCGATCCGGTCATAGAGGCGGTTTTCCTCGTCGACCGACGCGCGGCGCCTGCGAAGCTCGACCTCCGCCGCGAGAAGCTCGTTGTTCTCGGCGAGACGCTCGCCCGTGTCCCGCAGCGCGCCGAGCATGCGTTCCACCTCGGAGACGTCCTCGAGCCACAGGACCCGTCCTCCCGCGATGGGCGCGCTGCGCAGACGGGTGCCGTTGCCCAAGGGAATGGCGCCGTTCTCCGCGTGGATCAGGACTGAGGTCGGCAGATTCATCGCCGTATCGGAGGCATAGTGAACGTGGTAGTCCCTGTCGACGATCTTCGCGGCAATCGGGGAGGCGGCGAACATCTCGCGGTACTGCTCGTTCATCGGAAACAGGTCCGTCTGGAGGCAGGCCTCCCAGAGCGAGATCGTCCCCATGTTGACGAGGACGACGATCTCGAGAGAATGGCTGTACGGCGGTATCGGATCGGCGACATAGACGACACCGAGCGCAATAAAGACCGCGAGCACGGAGAGCGGCACGGCGATCCGTCGTCCCCGGTGCTCAAGCTGGCATCGCCGCCACAGATGGACGAACATCGACGCGATCAGGGCGAGGATCAGCGCCACCACCGCGAAATAGAGCGGCCCGTATGTGTATTCGTCGCTCTCTGTCCAGTCCTCGGCGCCGCGCCCGAGACGGAACGCCAGCCCGTGCAGACCGTTCGTCATGATCCCGAGGATCAGAAGACCGCTCAGCACGGAGACCGCGATCCCCCGCTTCGGGATGGGCTCACGCTCGGAGCGTCCGACGCAGAGGAAGGCGAGATAGGAGAAGGCCGGAATGAGGAGCATCGGGATGTAATAGGCAAACCAGAGGAGCTGCGAGGCGGGTTCCACATCGCTGTAAATGCGGTAGCGCAGGCAGCGCAGGACGACGAGGAGGGCCATCGAGATCGTGATGCCGTAGAGATCCCGGCGGATGCGGGCATGGAGGATGCGCCGCCGCACGGAAACGCCCCAGATCACCGGGATAGCGAAATAGACCGCCGCCGCAATCCAGAATACGACCGCGTTCTCCATCGCTTCCGCGCTCCTGTAAAAGCGATAGAAAAACGACATGAACACAATCAGGACAAAGATCACCGCCGAAGCGAGCGCGACCCGGAACCGCTCTCCGCGCATAGTCTCCCCTCCCTCCGCATTTTCGATAAATCCCGATTGCATTATACCAGATTTCCCCGCCTCTGTCCATCCCCCGCACCGAATTCAGCGAAAAACCGTCACAAGGTCCCGAGAAGAACAGGGCGATCCCCCGAAGGTTTCGGGAGGGCGACCGGAAGCCCTTTGGCTCTCAGGCGTCCACGTCTGCACATCATGGAAAAAAGATAAGGCTGTCGCATGAACGCTCATAAGTGGAGAAATGCGACAACCCTTTTTGTATTTGAAACCGGGTTCTAGTTTTCATATCCTTTCAGACAAAACATTGTCATTGCGAGGAAGGCGTCCTGAGACGCCTGACGTGGCAATCTCCCCAAACCGGGTG
>CACZSA010000129.1 GCA_902783705.1 uncultured Ruminococcus sp. | reverse complement strand
CACGGCGATCGTGGGCGTGCTGCTCATCCTCGCCGCGCTGTGGCTGACGCTTTCGAATATCCACACGGACAACGCGGCGGGAGAGCGGAACACGACGCTGCTCACCCGGATTACAGCATCCGTCCCCGAGAAAGAAGCAGTCCCGGAGGGGAACGGCTGGAGCGTCTTGCCGAGGCTGAAGCTGGTCAATGACCCCGAGATGCCGACGGTCGAGATCGAAGGAAACCCCTACATCGGCGTGCTCGCGATCCCGAGCCTCGGGCTGGAGCTTTCGGTGATGGATACCTGCGATGACGAGACAGTCGACACGGCGCCGGGCAGATTTGCCGGGACGGCATACGAAAACGGCTTCGTGATCGGCGGGCACAATTATGTCTCGCACCTCGGAAAGATCGACCGCCTGCGGGAAGGCGACACGGTGATCTTCACCGATCTCGAAGGAAATGCATTCACATACAGGGTCGTCGGCACAGAGATCCTCGAAGGATGGGAAGCCGACGAGCTTCGCAGCGACGA
Organism: uncultured Ruminococcus sp.; assembly: GCA_902783705.1. Lineage (GTDB taxonomy): Bacteria > Bacillota > Clostridia > Oscillospirales > CAG-272 > UMGS1696. The sequence goes on along the minus strand of CACZSA010000129.1, from coordinate 10,756 downwards.
ATGGGGACTCTCCCTGTTCACGTGCACGCTCCGGGGGAACCGGAGGATCACGGTGCGCTGCTTGAAAGAAGAATCGCGCCCGGCGGGGTGAGGCGTGAGCTGTTCTCCCTGACTCGTTGCGAAAGAACAACATACAAGAAAAGAACCCCGAATAGAAGATGAAAACCGGAGAACCCAAAATGCTGGATTCTCCGGTTCTTTATTTGCCCTGTGCAGACCGTCAGACGGTCCTGAATCTGTGAGGACCGCCGTGCAGGTCGTCTTTACCGTCTCTTCGCGATCCATGCGGAGCCGAGCACGGTGACGAGCAAGATGAAGCCGCCGCTGATGAACGATCCGCAGCCGCTCTTCGCGGTGTCCGCCGGAGCGGTGGTGCCGGACGGGACGGGCGCTTCGGGAGAGGCCTCCGTCGGTGTCTCTGCGGGCGTGTCCGCCGTCGGTTCGGAATCCGCCGCCGGTTCCTCGACAGCCGGTTCTTCGGCTGCGGGAGCGGGTTCTTCCTTCTTCACTTCCTTGATTGTGAAGTCGATCGAGTCGATCACGTCATACCCGTCGTTCGCGAGCAGGAACATCGTGTAATCGCCCGCCGGGAGATCGGCATAGTCCGCGCGGTCCGTGTTGTGGGTCCCGCTCTTGATGCTGACCGGCTCCATGGGAGTGTGACCGTCCGCGACGTAGTACCAGTAGATGGACTGCGTGCCGCCGCCGGGGACCTCGCCCGCCGGGTACAGGCCGACCCAGTCCTTGCCCTCGCCGTTCGCCGTGACGAGGATGTCGTCGCCTTCCTTGTAGGAGTACTTGTCGAGCTCGAGGGTGGCGAGGACGGTGATGTCGATCGAATCGAAGGGCTCGTAGCCGTCGTTGAGCAGGAGCCAGACTGTGTATTCACCGGGCGGGAGCATGTCGTATTCCGCGCGGTTGTTGGAGCGCTGTAAGCGGATGTCGACGGCCTCGCCGGGTTCCGCGTCCTCCGCGACGTAATACCAGTAGATCGAGGCCGGACCGCCGGGTTCCTCGCCCTTCGCGTAGATGCCGACCCAGTCCTTGCCTTCGCCGTACGCCGTGATGAGGATATCCTCATTCTGTCCGTATTCGGTCTTCGGCAGGGAGAGCGATTTTTCCGCAGCGGACGCGGAGACGGCAAGACATACCAGAGCAGTCAGAACGAGCAGAGCGGTGAGAATGCGGCGCGTGTGCTTCTTCATGGGATTTGCCTTCCTTTCTTTTTTGTTCTTTCACTCTTCGGATTTCTTCCGGGTTCGGATATGCATCAGAGGAACGTCCTGCGGTTCCCCGGGTGAGCTTTTTTCTTTCTGCGCGCAAGGAGAGCGCTTCCGCAGACGGCGGGGAGCACGGCGGACGTATGCAGAGCCGACGAGCAGCCCGACTGCGGTTTTGCCTCCGTGTTCTCCGGTGCGGGATCGGACGGCGGCGTCTGCGGCTCGGCGTCTGCCTCTTTGGCCTCTTCTCCGTCATCCGGAGCGGCGGGCAGGACGGTGTTCCAGTTCCCCGGCACCATGTACTGCGCGGAGGCTGTCCATTCGCCGTTCACGAAATCGCGTCCGCGGACGGTGACGCTGTGCTCGGCGATCTCCACGAACAGGCCCTCGGAGCCGTAGAGATATTCACCCGGGACGATGTTGTATCCCGTCCAGAGGTACCCGACCGCCGAGGTGTTGAACGCGCGGAAGTCCCGCTTGCCGTCTCCGGCGAACATCTCGTTGCAGGAGGCGAGCTCCCAGTGGCTGTGTCCGTTGAAGAAGATCGTCTGCGGGTATTCCGAGAACAGGGCCGCGAGCTCACGCCCGTTCGAGATGCCCCACCAGCCCTCCTCCGCGGTGCTTCCCGCCACGGTGTCGAGGATGGATTCGTGGCAGAAGACGAAGATCGGCTTGTCCGGGGAGGCGTCCTCGGCGAGCTTTTCCGCGATCCAGTCCATCTCGTACTGCGGGATGGGCAGAGGGAAATTCACGGTGTCTGCGGCGATGAAGAGGAAGTGGTAGCCGCCGATCCAGCGGTCAAAGTACAGGCTGTCGTTGCCGGAGAAGTTGTTGAAGATCTCCATCTGGCGATCGAAGCCGTCGCCGAATGACACGTCGTGGTTGCCGATGACATAGTGGATCGGCGGGACGTTATTATGATCTGCAATGATCTTCTCCGCCTGTGCGTATTCGCTCTTCCGGCCGTGGTCCGCGACGTCGCCGACGACCATGATCCCCGCGCTGTCCGGGCAGACCTCGGCGATATCGTCGAGCATCATGCCGAGGTGGCGGTTGTGATCGTGGCGCGGATCATCGGTGATGTGCCAGTCGCTCGTCACCTGGAACCGGAAGAGGACCTCGCCCGGACGGTACGGCACCGCGTCCGCGGGCAGGGGAACGGAGAGCAGGGCGGAATCGCCGAAGCGGTTGCGGGCGGAGATGAGGATCGCATCGGCTTCCTCGGGGATCGTCAGATATTCGGGGAGAGTGAGCGTCAGTGTTTCGGCGTTCGCGTGCGCGCGCATGAGACGGGTCATGCCCTCGAGGGGCGCGCCGTTCTTCCCCCACCAGAGGATCACCTCTTCCGCCGTGCTGCCCGGGGAGAGCTCCACCGTCACCGTGCCGCCCGCCAGCCCTTCCGCGCACCGCGGAGCCGCGTAGGTGCCGGATGCCGGAGGATCGGGGATCTTCGCTTCGAGAACGGTAAATTCCGCCGTCGCGGTCGCCTCCTCTGCAGTCCCCGCGGACGGGAACAGACGCGCGGTGTAGGAGCCCGCGGGCAGGGAACCGGATTCGGGCTTCAGGACGGTCTTCACGCCGTTGTGATCGGGCAGGACCCGGACGGCGGCGAGGGGATCCATATTCCGGTAATCCTCGCCCCAGCGCCACAGACCGACCCATTCGTCCCCCGCGCCGTAGGCTGTGACGCTCGGAAAATCGCCCTCATACAGGCGCGCCGATTCCGGGACCAGCCGTTTCCCCACCTCGGGCAGGATCAGGATGTCCACAGACTCCGAGACGGTGTAGCCGTCGTCGAGGAGGAGAAAGACGGTGTAGGAGCCGCCGGGGAGGGAATTGTATTCCGGGCGGTTGTTGCTCCGCTGCTTCCGGATGTTCACGGCCTCGCCGGGCTCCGCGTCTCCGTCCACGTAATACCAGTAGATCGACGCCGGGCCGCCGGGGGTCTCGCCCTTCGCGTAGATGCCGACCCAGTCCTTGCCCTCGCCGTATGCCGTGACAAGGATGTCCTCGCCCTCGGAATATACGCTTTTGTCCGTCGAGAGCTTCGCCTCTCCCGATCCAGCAGCCGCACAGGGCGAGAGGGTGAGGGGAAGGGCCAGCGCGGTCAAGAGGGCGGTTTTCCATATACGATTCATCGGAGTTCACTCCTTCCGCAGGGTGCGCCGGACCGGGATGCGCCGCGATCCGGCTTTTTGTTTGAATTATAACACTTTTTTTATTCTGTGTAAAGCGATAAACGGATATCCGCGCCAAAACAGGCCGTGAATTCCCGGGAAGACCTCACAGGCTCCTCACGGATGCGCGGAAACGCTTCGGTGGGATGCCCTCGTGCGCGGAGAATACGCGGGAGAAATGGCTGGCGTCGCAGAATCCAAGATGGGCGGCGATCTCCGCGAGGGAAAGATCCCCTTCGGCGAGCAGGACGCGGGCGCGGCGCAGCTTTTGGCGCAGGATGTATTCATGCAGGGAGATCCCCTCCGCCCGCGAGACGACCCGGTTCATGTAGTACGGATGGTAGTTCAGCGCCTCGCCGAGCTCCCGCCCGGAGAGACGGTCCCCGAGGTGGTCCGCGACATACTCCGCGATCCGGCGGTAGGCCTCCGAGCCCCGGGGTTCGCGCTCGCCCCGTTTCTGCCGGAGCATGCGCACGAGGAGCGTCGTGATCCGCGCGACCGCCGCCGCCGGGGTGAAGGCGTCCGGGTGCTCCATCTCCTCGAGGATGCCGTTCATGAGGGCGCGCTCCTCTTCGTCCGTTTCCATCGCCATCGGGCGGTTGAGCTCAGGCGCGTCGGTGAATTCCGGCGTCTCGCGCACAAGCGCGCCGTCCTCCGATCCGAAAAAGGGGATGTTGTGCAGAAACGCTTCGGTGAACCGCTCGCTGCCCGCCCGCTCCGGATCAAAATCGAAAAAAACGTTCTGCGAGGCGAAATTCACCGTCAGAAAATCCGAATCGTACACGCACGCGGACGGCAGATAGAGGAGCGTTCCGGGACGCGCGTGGAACGCCTCACCGCCCGCGAGGAAAAGCACCTCCCCGTCGGTCACGAGGATGAGACGGCAGGTGTATGTGATTTTTTCAAGCCGGTCCGGGTCGTGGACCTTCCGCTTCTGCGGCGCCAGGGTCCACGCTGTCCGGAAAACCGGAGGGGTAACGGCAAAGACGGCCTCTTTCATGGACTCCTCCGGGGGATTCTATCGTTTTCTCCATTATACCACGCCGCCGCGCCGATGAAAAGGGTTTTTTCGCAGTTTTGGTTTGATTTATCCAAGTTTCCGTTTGATTGGTATATGGAGGAGACGGACACCCTGTGGTACAATAAAACTGCAAATCAATGAAACGCCGAAAGGAACGAATCCCATGAAAAAAACAGGAATGCGCGTCCTCTCCCTCCTGCTTGCGGCGGCACTTTTCCTCCCCGCTCTCGCCGCCTGCTCCGAGAAGAATCCAGAGACGCCGGCGGGCGAGACTCCCGGCGCGGCCCAATCGACCGGCGAGGTCCCCGTCGAGGTCGTGCCCGAGGAGACCGAGACCGAAGGTCCCTCGCTCGCGTTTGAGCGCCAGGATTACAACGGCGTCGTCTTCCATATTCTCACCTGCTCCGAGGCGGATTATGAGTACAACGCCGAGGAGGAGACCGGCGAGCGCGTGAACGACGCGATCTTCGCCCGCAACCGCAACGCCGAGGAATACCTGAACATCGACCTCGACGTGATCTACGAGTCCGGTGCGTGGAACTCCCGCGACACCTACAACAATCTCGTGCGCTCCTCCATCATTGCCGGGGATAACGCCTACGACTACGTCACGGGCATGATCTCCTGCATCCAGCCGCTCGCGTCGACCGAGTACTTCCTGAACCTGAACGAAATGCCCGGGATGGAGCTCTCGAACCCGTGGTGGGTTTCCTCGATGCAGAAGGAGCTGTCCCTCAACGGCAAGCTTCTCTCGATCATCGGCGACGTCTCGCTCTCCCTCTATAAGGGTCTCTCCGTCTTCTTCTTCAACCAGAACCTCCTCGCGGAGCGGAACATGGAGGATCCCTTCACGCTCGTGCGCGAGGGCCGCTGGACGGTCGACAAGATGATCGAGCTCGGCGCGGACACCGGATCCGATCTCAACGGCGACGGCGCGTGGAACCTCGCGGACGACCTCTTCGGCACGGTGATCTATGAGGTCGTGTGGCGGTCGATGAACGCGGCGGTCGACGTGCATCCGGTCCATATCGACGCGGAGGGCATGCCCGTGATCGACGACCTCGACGAGCGCGCCGTAAGCGTGATCGAGAAGGTCACCTCGTACCTCCACGACCACAACGACGTCTGGATCAAGGACAACGACACGGAGCCCCGCGAGGCGTTCGTCTCCGGACACGCGCTCTTCTTCCTCGGCAAGCTCTCCGCGATGGAGACGATGGGCGACATGGAGGCCGACTACGGCATCATCCCCATGCCGAAGTACGACGAAACCCAGCCCGGCTACTACACCCAGATCGCGACGGCGACCCAGATCATCCTCGTTCCCGTCACGACGGGCAGCGCGGACGTAACCGGACATGTGCTCGAGACCCTCTGCTTCTTCACATGGCGCGACGTCGTCGACGAATACTATCAGAACGCGCTCCAGACCCGGTACAGCCGCGACGAGGCGACCTCCGAGATGCTCGACATCATCCGGCAGGGCGCGGTCAACGGCTTCGACTACTCCTATTCCACCGCGATCGGGGGCGATCCGTGGGTGAACAAGATCGTCAGCGACTATTCATGGCGCGCGATCAGCCCCGCCTCCGCCTTCGCGTCGCAGAAGAAGGTCTGGCAGAAGGCGATCGAAAAGATCCTGGAGAGCTATCAGTGATGGAACGATACACCTGGAAACCGAAGGAGATCCCCCTTCACGGCGGATATGACGTCATCGTCGTCGGCGGTGGCCCCGCAGGGATCGCGGCGTCCGCTGCGGCGGCAAGGGAAGGGGCGGATACCCTGCTCATCGAAGCCACGGGCGCGCTCGGCGGCATGAGCACCATGGGACTGGTCCCGGCGTGGTGTCCCTTCTCGGACAAGGAAAAGATCATCTACCGCGGCCTCGCCGAGCGCATCTTTGAGGAGGGCAAGCGGCGGATGCCGTTTCTCGATCCGGGCGCGCTCGACTGGGTCCCGATCAACCCGGAGAACATGAAGGTCCTATACGACGATCTTCTGGCGGAGTTCGGCGTGCACGTCCTCTTCGGAACGGTCCTCTCCGACGCAGAAGCGGAGAACGGCGAGGTGAAGACCCTCCTCGTGACGAACAAGGCCGGGCTCTCGGCGTACCGCGCGAAGGTCTACGTCGACTGCACCGGGGACGCGGATCTCTCGGCGATGGCGGGCGTCCCGTTCCACCTCGGCGACGACGATCCGGCCTATCCCCTGCAGGACGCCTCGCTCTGCTTCTCGATCGGCGGGGTGAACGACGGGGCCTATGTCCACGGGATCAATCTGCACACCTCGAACCCGAACGCCCCCGTGCACGCGATGGCGGCGTCGGACGAATACCCGTGGGTGACGGACACGCATTTCTGCCACGCCCACATCGCCGAGGGTGCGGTCGGCTTCAACGCCGGGCACATCCGGGAACTGCGCGACGGCACCGATCCCGAGGAGCTCAGCCGGGCGTACGCCGTCGGGCGGAAGAAGGCGCAGGACGTCCTCCGGGGACTCCGAAAGATGCAGCCGGAATCCTTCGGGGATGCGTATCTCATGGAGACCGCGCCCCTCATGGGCATCCGCGAGACGAGGCGGATCGTCGGCGACTACACGCTCACCCGCGAGGACTACATTGCCCGCCGCACCTTCCCGGACGAGATCGCGCGGAACAGCTATTACATCGACGTCCACGGGCGGACCAAGCCGAAGCCGGGCGAGGAAGAGCTCACCGGGGAAGCGAAGAACGCGCGGTACGGACGGGGCGAATCCCACGGCATCCCCTATCGGTGCCTCACCCCCGCGAGGTTCTCGAACCTCCTCGCCGCCGGGCGGTGCATTTCGGCGGACCGGGACATGCTCGGAAGCGTCCGCGTCATGCCGAACTGCTTCACGACCGGAGAGGCCGCCGGACTTGCCGCCGCGATCTGCGCGAAGAACGGGACGAACGTGCATGCCGTCGAGACGGACGACCTGCGCGCGCGTCTGAGGGCATACGGCGCGTATTTCCTCTGATCCCGGAGGGATGAACTATAAAGAGCGGAGTCTCGCGGCTTCGCTCTTTTTCATGCCGCCGCAGGATAAGAGGAAAAAACTTCTCCGCATCCGCTTGCAATCGCGCGGATTCCCTGTTATAATGAAGGCACAGACAGACACAGCCTCCGGAGAGCGGGGCAGGGGAGGACGGAATGAGCGACAGACAGGCTGAAATCGGCGTCATCAGGGAGCTGGCAAAGCGGTACATGGAGATCGCGATGTCGGACAAGCACGTCCGGATGCGGAAGCGTTTCCGGGACAGCAACGATTTGAAGATCGTCCGCCCGCCGCTGAACATCGAAGAGATCCCGTGGCATGAGATGAACCTCGACCACGAGCTCGACTGCGTGTGCGCGGACGGCGAGCTGCGCGGGATGGAGTACGGCCTCCGCGTCGCGCTCTTCCGGGAGAAGCATTTCCGGTGCGACAACTACATCGAGCCCGTCTGGGTCATCGGGAAGGCCATGTCGAACACGGGCGACGGCTTCGCGATCGAGGAGGAGCGCCTCGCCGTGGACAAGAACAACGGCATCGTCTCCCATCACTATCAGGACGTGCTCGCGGATGAGCGCGCGCTCGAACGCTATCACGATCCCGTCATCCGGGCGTATCCGGAGAAGGACCGGGAACGCAAGGCGCACATCGAGGAGATATTGGACGGCGCGATGCCGGTGGAGGTGCGCGGGCACGGGATCTATTACTCCCCGTGGGACCGCATCGCCATGCTCCGGGGCGTCGAGCCCGTTCTCGTCGACATCTACGAGCGCCCGGAATATCTGCATAGGATCATGCAGCTCTTCACGCGGGCGATGACTGCGGAGATGGATCAGATGGAGGCGCTCGGGCTGTATGATCCGCGTGCGATCGCGCTGCACTGCACGCCGAACGCCGTCACCCTGCCGCACGAGCCGGATCCCGATCACTACGGATGCCGGGACGTCTGGTTCCGCACGATGGCGCAGATGTTCTCGACCGTGTCCCCCGCGATGCACGACGAGTTCGATATCCAGTACAGCATCCCGCTCGCGAGCCGGTGCGCCTACACCTACTACGGCTGCTGCGAACCGCTCGACGACCGGATCGACAAGCTGAAGCAGTACCCGAACCTGCGCAAGGTCGGGTGCAGTCCGTGGGCGAACGTGGAGCGGTGCGCGGAGCAGCTCGGCGGCGATTACGTCCTCTCGCGCAAGCCGAATCCCGCGAACGTCGCGATCTCCACGGACCCGGACCAGATCCGCGCGGAGATCTCGGAGACGGCCCGGCTCTGCCTGATATACGGCTGCCCCTGCGACATCACGCTGAAGGACATCAGCACCGTGAGCTACAAGCCGCAGAATCTGATCGTCTGGGCCGAGACCGCCTCCGCCGTGCTCGACGAGTATTACGGCGAGGCGTGAATCTGAATTGCAATCAAAAAAGACCGCTCGGATCACGGGATCCGGGCGGTCTCTGCGTTCTTCAGGGATTTGCATCAGTCACCCGTGCCGTAGGCCTTGAGGGTCTTTTCCACGGCCTTCTTCACGACCTTCGAGGACTTCTCGAAGGACGAGGCGAAGGTGTCGGCCTTGCTGTTCCACATATTGGAGATTGTGCCGTACATACTGCCCCAGTTGTAATAGCGTCCGATGTCGTAGATCACGCTGTCGAAGATGATCTCGAGCATCTCGAGCGAGTCGTCGTCGCGCATGTACTTGCCCTGCAGGGTGATATCGTAGTATGCCGGAAGGACGGTCTGCATGCTCCGCGCGGAGAAGGCCTCGATGATGATGCCCGTCCGCTCCGGGGATGCGCAGGTGATCGGGACGGAGAAGAAGCCCGTGCCGTAGGGGTCGTTTTCGTTGCAGTAGGTCTCCTGCGCCTCGTCGAATTTCGGGTTCGGGAGGACGCCGAAGTCGGATTCCACCTCGCGCAGGTTCTCGATATCGCGCATGTGCACCCACGAGAAGAGCGTGTTCTTGCCCTCGATCATCTTGACCTTCACGTCGTAGTCGCCCATGCCCTTGTAGACATCGAGCTCGGTGGACATGGAGAGCGTGCAGTCCTGCTGGATGAAGGTGATGAGCTTGGTCCAGGACTCGACGGAGCGGTCGGTGAGGAAGGTGATCTCGGGTTCGCCGTTCGAATCCAGACGCGCGCACATGTTGCCGAGCGCGTTGAACATGGTCTGGCCGGAATCGCTGAAGTACAGATAGCCGATGACGTCGTCCTCGTTGTACTTTCCGTCGCCGTTTTTGTCGGTGAGGACCGCGTTCGACATCTCGACGAATTTGTCGATCGTGAACTTGCCGTCGCGGACGAGCTCATAGGGATCGTCGAGATGGTAGTCCGTGATGTTGTCCTTCACGAACGCGATGACGTTGACGGCGTTGTTGTCCGCCTCGGTCAGCTCGCCCGCCGCGAAGAAGATCTTGCCGCAGAGGGAAAGGTCGTGGATGGAGTTCTGATCCCACCACTTCTGCTCGAGGTTGAGGTACGGCACCTCCATGAGATCCATGACCTGCCCCTTGCCCGCGATGGCGGTGGTGTCGTTGCCGTTGCAGATCACGGCGTCCATGTTCTCCCCGGCGGTCACCATCTTGTTGACGTAGGTGGAGCACGCGCCGTTGTCCCCCATGAATTCCTGCGCGACCGAGATGTTGTAGGTGTTGTTGATGTAGTCGTTGCGGTTGTAGATTGCGTCGTTGAGCGCGTCGCCGTTCAGCTCCTCGACCCAGATATCCTTGACGGTCCAGAAGTTCGCGCCGCATTTCCGGATATAGAAGGTGAAGGTGTAGCCGTCGTAGTCGTTCACCGGGACGCCGGGATCAAAGGATTCCTCGGTCTCCGGCTCTTCGTCGACGATGGGTTCGACCGCCGTCTGATCCGCGCCGGAGGGTGCGGTCTGGTCCTCTGCGGCGTTCTGGCTCTCGCTGCACGCCGTCATGGGCAGCGTCAGCATGAGCAGTGCCATCGCGCCGCAAAACAGCTTTTTCCATGAGAATTCTGACATAATGCCCCCTTATTTCTCGCTCTCTGCGAAGATCCCCCGAAAGATTCATCCTCCAAGGATGGATTTGTGTTCGGTTATCACAAGTATATCATCGGAATGTGAATTTAAAATGAACAATCGGTGAATAGATGCAGATCCGCGCGAAACCACCGGCTGGAAGACGGAAAAAGGGGCTGTCGCAAAACAGTCTAAAAGTTTTGATCGACCTTTTTCAAAAGGTCGCGGGTTCTTAGGGCAGCGCCCTAATGCCGACTTGGTTTCATCGCAGATGAAACCGGGCAGAGGTCGGAACCCCCAATACTTCCAAAAGAGTTCCTCTTTTTGCTTCTTT
>CACZSA010000128.1 GCA_902783705.1 uncultured Ruminococcus sp. | reverse complement strand
GTCAGGCGTCTTAGGACGCCTTCCTCGCAATGACAATGTTTTTCTGAAAGGATATGAAAACCGGAACCCGGTTTCAAATACAAAAAAGGCTGTCGCATTTCTCCGCTTCTGAGCGTTCATGCGACAGCCCCTTCTTTTTCTTTATTTCGCCTCAAACCACGTCTTTCCCATGCCGCAGTCAGCGGTGAGGGGGACGGGGAGGGTGACGGCGGCTTCCATTTCCCGCACGAGAAGCTCCGCTGCCTCGTCCGCGCAGTCCTCGCGCGCTTCGAGGATCAGCTCGTCGTGGACCTGCATAATGAGCCGCGCGTCGAGGCCGGATTCCTTCAGCGCCCGTTCGACCCGGATCATCGCGATCTTGATGACGTCCGCCGCGGTCCCCTGGATCGGGCTGTTCATCGCGACGCGCTCGCCGAAGGCCCGGAGGTTCCGGTTCGAAGCCTTCAGCTCCGGGATATTGCGGCGGCGTCCGAACATCGTCGTCGTGTAGCCGTCCCGCTTCGCCGCCTCGACGGTGCGGTCGAGATAGGCCGCCACGCCGGAATAGGTCGCAAGGTAGTTCTCGATATACTGCTTCGCCTGCTTGCGGGAGATGCCGAGGTCCTTCGCAAGGGAGAAATCCCCGATCCCGTAGACAATGCCGAAGTTCACGGCCTTCGCGCGGCGGCGCAGATCCGGCGTCACCTCGTCCGGCGTGAGGTGGAAGACCTCGGCGGCGACGGCGGTGTGAATATCCTCCCCTTCGAGGAACGCGCGCTGCATCGCAGGATCGTCCGCGAGCACGGAGAGGAGTCTGAGCTCGATCTGCGAATAGTCCGCGTCGACGAGCACGTACCCGTCCTCCGCGATAAAGAACTTCCGCAGCTCCCGTCCGAGCTCGCCGCGCACCGGGATGTTCTGCAGGTTCGGATCGCTCGACGCCAGCCGTCCGGTCGCCGTGCCCGTCTGGTTGAGACGCGTGTGGATCCGGCCCGCCTCGTCCGCCGCGTCCGCGAGGGGATCGCCGTAGGTCCCGCGGAGCTTCGAGAGCTGGCGGAAGGTCAGCACGTCCCCGATGATCGGGTGATACGGGCGGAGCTCCTCGAGCGTGTCGGCGTCGGTCGAATAGCCCGTCTTCGTCTTCTTTCCGGCGGGCAGGCCGATCTCCTCGAAGAGCACCTCGCCGAGCTGCTTCGGGGAGTTGATGTTGAAGTGATGTCCGGCCTCGAACCAGACCCTCTCCGCCGTCGCGTTCTCCTCCTCAAGGAGCTCCCCGGCGTAGCGTCGGATGCCGTCCGGATCGATCCGGAAGCCGCGCTCCTCCATCCCGGCGAGCACCGCGGAGAGGGGGATCTCGATCTCGTGCAGGAGCTTCTCTTCCCCGGTCTCCCCGAGGGTCTTCTCGGTCGCGGCCCAGAGCCTGCGCACGGCGTCCGCGTCGGATGTGAGATCGGTCGGTGCGGTCCCGAGGAATTCGGCGGCGGTGTCGCAGAGGAGATACTTGCTCTTTCCGGGGTTCAGCAGATACGCCGCGAGCATGGTGTCGTAGGCGCAGTCGATCCCGTCGCCGGGGAGATGGAGCGTCCGGAGGAGGGTTTTGAAATCGTGACAGACAATGGGACGGCTCTGCAGGAACGCGGCGAGGGCGTCCCGGTCGGCGTGGGGAATGCGGACGACCTGTCCCTCCCCGGTCGAGACGGCGGCGTCTTCCCCGTCGTATACAATGACCGCGGGGCCGTCGCATTCGATGTCCTCGAAACTCTGCGCTTCCGTGACCGCGATCTCGGCGGCGGGGACGGGTTCCGTGCTGGCGTCGGCATCCGTGATCCCGAAGCGCTTCGGCATTTCGGTGAATTCGAGCTCGCGGCAGAGGTCGAGGAAGGCCGCGGCGTCGACCGGTCGGGACTCGAAGAGGGTCTCGGGCTCCGGGATCGGGGCGTTGCGGCGGATTGTCGCGAGGTCGCGGGAGAGATATGCGCTCGCCTGCCCTTCGGTGAGCTTCTTCACGGTCGAGGCCGTCTGACCGTCCATGCCGCCGTCCGCGTAGAGCGCGTCGAGGGAGCCCGCCCCAGCGATGAGCTTGAGCGCGGTCTTCTCGCCGATCCCCGCGATGCCCGGGATATTGTCGGAGGAATCTCCCATCAGCGCCTTGACGTCGACGAACTGCTCCGGGCCGATGCCGTAGGTCTCGCGGAAGACCTCGGGCGTGACGAGGATGTCCTCCTTCGTCTTCGCGAGCACGACCGTCGTGGTCGGCGTCACGAGCTGGAGGGAGTCGCGGTCCCCGGTGAGGATATAGGTCCGGATGTCCCCTCTCGCGTCCCCCGTCGCGGCGGCGGTCCCGAGCACGTCGTCCGCCTCCCAGCCGGGGCATTCGACGATCCTGAACCCGAGGGCCGCGGCAGCGCGCTTAGCGTAGGGCATCTGCGCGCGGAGCTCGTCGGGCATGCCCTTGCGGTTTCCCTTGTAGTCGGCGTAGGCGAGGTGCCGGAAGGTCGGCTCATGGACGTCGAAGGCGCAGACCCGGTAATCCGGTTCAAGCGCGTCGAGGTGCTTTTTGAGGATCGAGAGGAACCCGAACACGGCGTTCGTCGGGAGGCCGGATTTCGTGGAGAGAGGCCGGATCCCGAAGAACGCGCGGTTGACGATGCTGTTCCCGTCGACGATGAGGAGCTTTTTCATGTTATCCCGTCTCCGATGGCGTTCTGTTTTTCCTGATTATACCATATCCCGCGCGAAAAGGCAAACGATTTTCACAAATTCCCGGAGATTGGGGTTGCAAAAACGCGGGATTCCGTGGTAGAATAGGGCATCCGGACAAAAGGAGGCCGCTCATGCACATCATTCCCTACGATCCCATATACCGGGACGACATGATCTTCATGATCCTCGAAGCAAAGGACGCGCTCGGACGCCGCCCGACGATCAATCCCGATCTTCTCGATATTCCCGGGGAATACGCGGGCCGCGGCGGTGCTTTTTTCCTCGCCCTCTCCGAGGAGGACCGCGTGATCGGTTCGGTCGGATACCAGCCGATCGGGGACGCGGGCGAAGTTCGGCTTCACCGCCTCTATGTCAAAGCGGACCGAAAGCGTCAGGGGATCGGATCGGCGCTTCTCCGGACGGCGGAGGAGTCGGCAAAGGGAGCCGGATACCGGACGGCATCGGTCCACCTCGGCGCGGATCCCGCCGTCTGGTACGAGTCCCGCGCGTTCTACCCGAAGCACGGTTACCGAGAGACAGAGGACGAGCGGATCCTCCGCAAGGACCTGTGAAGTCCCTCCACGGTTTTTTGCCGGAATTTCCCGCAAACATCTTGCAAAACGGGCCGGGATCGCGTATAATAGAGGAAAATACCGATACGAGGTTTTGAAAATGAAAAAATTCGCTCTGCTCCTCGCCCTGCTCCTCGCCGCGCTCTTCCTCTCCGCGTGCGACGCGCCGGGCGTTACCGTGCTCGACGAGCTCATGCCGCCTCTCACCGAGAAGGCGACCGGGTACGCCGTGACCACGGAGATCCGCATCACCAAGCTGACGACGGGCGAATCCGTCTCCTTTACCGAGCCTGCGGACCTCAACAGCGTCCACATGCGCTTCGAGGGCATCAAGTGCATCCGCGACAAGAAGTTCGACGACATCCAGCCGCTCTACAACGTGGCCTTCTTCACGGCGACGAGCGCGGACTCCTTCGACGTCTGCACCTCGACCGACTTCATCTACGGCGAATACCACTACGACGCAATGCGCTCCGGCGTGGACTTCGTCTGGCTCGAAAGCCTGTTCAACTGAATCCCCCGAAGCCGAAAGGGCTGCCGGTTTTTCCCGACAGTCCTTTTTTCACGCCAGCCGTCCGCGCAGCTCGGCGAAGATCTTCTTCTCCTCCCGCGAGACCTTCACCTGCGTCAGCCCGAGGGCGTCGGCGGTCTGCTGCTGGGAATACTCCTTAAAATATCGAAGGGCGATGATCTGTCTCCAGAGCGGCGGGAGGCGGCGGATCGTCTCGGTGAGGGCGAGCCCTTCGATCATCCGCCCGATCTCGTCCTCCTCCGAGGGGATCACGTCCTCGAGCGCAAAGTCGTCCTCCCCGATGCTCTCGGAGAGCGAGCGGACCGGGGAGGCTGCGTCGAGCGCGGAAGCCGCCTCCTCCGGGGTGATCCCGACGCGCCGGGCCAGATCGTCGAGCCGCGGCTCCTCCCCGTGCTCCGCAAGCCACGTCTCACGCTCCTTCATGAGCATTGCGCCGACCCGCTTCTGTCCCCGCCCGACCTTGACGAGGCCGTCGTCGCGCAGAAACCGCCGAATCTCCCCGATGATAAGCGGGACGGCGTAGGTTGAGAACGCGAAGCCTCTGTCAATATCAAAGCTCCGGATCGCCTTGAGCAGCCCGATCGAGCCGATCTGCACGAGGTCCTCGAAGTCCGCGCCCCGCCCCCGGAAACGCGCCGCGACGCTCGTCACGAGCCCCTGATTCATCTCGACAAGCCGCTCCTCCGCCGCGGGGTCTCCCTCCGACGCCCGGATCAGCGCCTCCCGCATCTCCCGGGTGATTTTTTCGTTCTGTGCCATTTTTCCGCCTCCCGTTCGCGGTTCCCCGCTATGTAGTGCGGAATCAGTCATTTCGCGATCGGCAGCATCGAGAGCTTCTTCTTCATGATGACCCGGGTTCCTTTTCCAGGCTCGGAGAGGACGCGCAGGGAATCCATGAAGTTTTCGATGATCGTGAAGCCCATGCCGCTGCGCTCGTTCTCCGGATCGGTCGTGAAGAGCGGGCGCATCGCCTCCTCCACGTCCCGGATCCCGACGCCGCGGTCGCGCACCTCGGCCTGGAACGTCCGGTCGGCGTAGAGCTTGAGAATCATCTGGATCTCGCCGACCGTGCCGCGGTAGCCGTGGACGATCGCGTTCGTCACCGCCTCGGAGACCGCACATTTGATGTCCGAGACCTCCTCGCACGTCGGATTCATCTGCGCCGTGAACGAGGCTGTGACGGACCGCGCGAGCGCTTCGTTCTGGGACCAAGACGGAAAGATGCATTTGAGTTCGTTGACCGGCTTTGGTTTCGCCATATTCTCCCCTCCCCTACCAGGCGCGCTTTGCGGGACGCGCCGATTCGATCTTGATGAGCCGCTCCGTCCCCGCGAGGTCGAGGATCCGGCGGATCTCGGGCGTCGGGTTCGCAACCTTGAACGCGATCCCAAGTTCCACGGCTTTCGCGTACCGCCCGAGGATCAGGCCGAGCCCGGACGAATCCATGAAGCAGACCCGCGAGAGGTCCAAGATCAGCTCGTCCGGACGCTGGATGTACACCTTTGTGTCGATCCGGTTGCGAATCTGCCGCGCGGTGTGGTGGTCGATATCCCCGTCGAGGAATACGGTCAGGGTCTTCCCCGAGGTGATGGTTCTGAGGGGGCTCTCTTCCTGTGTCAGCATGTCAGACTCCGTTCGGTGTGATTTGCCCCCATTATACCCCACCCCCGGCGCGAAAGGTGTCGGAGGGCGTCGGCTTCCTCAAAAAACCGTGCGACCGGATCCGACAGCGGGCGACATCGCCGCCTCCTCTTGACAGATCGCGCGGGATGTGCTATGATGATGCATAAGATCAACCATATCCAGCGATTACGGAAGGACGGTATTTTACCATGAACAATATTCTCCACGGCGCGGCGATCGTCGGTCAGTCCGGCGGTCCCACCGCAGCCATCAACGCCTCCCTCGCGGGTGTCATCGAAGCG
Source organism: uncultured Ruminococcus sp. (assembly GCA_902783705.1). Lineage (GTDB taxonomy): Bacteria > Bacillota > Clostridia > Oscillospirales > CAG-272 > UMGS1696. Next base: position 11,693 of record CACZSA010000128.1, on the reverse strand, counting down.
TGCATCCTGCACTCCGACGTCATCACGAAGGTTTACGGCATGCGAAACGGCATCGAGGGCTTCCTCGGGGAGCGGCTCGTCGAGCTGAATCCGCTTTTCACGAAGGCGGACGGATCCCCCGACACGGACGGCGCGCTGAAAATGCTCCAGAACACCCCCGCCTCCGCGCTCGGCTCCTGTCGGAAAAAGCTTCCGAAGCCCGCGGACGATCCCGGCTTTTTCGAGAATCTCGTCTCCCTCTTCAAAAAGTACGACATCCGGTATTTCTTCTACATCGGCGGGAACGATTCGATGGACACGGTCGCGAAGCTGACGGAATATCTGAAGACTTCGGATTATGAAATGCGCGTCATGGGCGTGCCGAAGACGATCGACAACGACCTCATGGACACGGACCACACGCCGGGCTTCGGTTCCGCCGCCAAGTACATCGCGACGGAGATGCAGGAGATCGTGCGCGACTGCGCGGTCTACACGGTCAAGGCCGTCACCATCGTCGAGATCATGGGACGGGACGCGGGCTGGCTCACGGCATCCGCTGCCCTGCCGAACCTCACGAGCGGTGCGGGACCGGATTATGTCTATCTCCCGGAGGTGCCCTTCGATATGGACGCCTTCTTCGGTGACGTCGAACGCGCCTTCGAGCGGCATCCGAACGTCGTGATCGCAATCTCGGAGGGCGCGCGGTTCGCGGACGGGCATTATGTCGGCGAGGACACCCAGTCCGGCGCGGTCGACGTCTTCGGGCACAAATATCTCGAGGGCACGGCAAAGACCCTGGAGAACGCGGTCAAGGAGAAATTCGGCTGCAAGGTGCGCTCGATCGAGCTGAACCTTCCCCAGCGGTGCGCGTCGCATCTCGCGTCGGCGACGGATCTTTCCGAATCCTTCCTGTGCGGCGAAAAAGCCGTGGGCGCGGCGGTCGACGGCATGAGCGGCAAGATGATCGCGATGGAGCGCGCGGATAATCCCGCAACCCGCCTCGGATATGAGATCCGCTATGTGACGAAGGACATCGCGTCGATCGCGAACGCCGTGCGCACGGTCCCGCGGGAATGGATCGTGCCGGAGAACAACAACGTGACAGACGAATGCCTCCGCTGGATCCTGCCCCTCATTCAGGGCGAAGCGGATCCCGTATGGCGCGACGGCCTGCCGGTGCATTTTGTGATTGAATAATGGACAAAGAGACTTGAAAAGGTCCCTTTTCTGTTCAAATCCCGCTTGGATTTTCCAAACCATGCTTGAGAACCGCTCTCGAACGCCGTTATTGACTTATCGCGCCGGATAAGGTATCATAACATCAGAACGAGGGCCCGCGTTCCAAATCATCTTCCGACAAGGAGAACAAGAACATGGAACTGAAAATTTCAGAGCAGATCAACCGATTCCGCAAGGACAAAAACCTCACGCAGGAGGAACTGGCAAGCGCACTCGGCGTGTCGTCGCAGGCAGTCTCAAACTGGGAGCGCGGGGGATACCCGGATATTACCCTGCTGCCTGTGATCGCGCAGTTTTTTGAAGTCTCGGTTGATGAGCTGATGGGCAGCGAGAGGCTTACCCCCGAGCAGCTTCATAAAGAATTCGACAAACAGTACTCTGCTGTCGATGATTATGAAAATCGGATTATGCTTTCGGAAGAATATCATCGAAAAAATCCAAATGATCTGTACTACGACCTCGCGCTCGGCTGGGCAATCTGCAACGCTGACTATGCGATCAATAAGAATTACCGGGGTGAATTCCGCTCCGTCATCGACCGACTGTCTCACTCAAACAATCCATACGATGTTGACAGCGCACGGGTATTCCGCTGCATGGTCTGCGGAGACGACGAACTCGATTCCTTCATGCAGCAGCTGGACTCCCCCTATGGCGACACCGATCACATCATCTCTTATCTCAACAATGTGCGTATGGACCGAGCGCGCTTTAACGGGAAGACGGATGAAGTTGAAATCTGCGATCAAATCGCGTCTTTCATTGACGACTGCGCGTTTCTCGACTATGGCTGTCCAGACGAATACGGCCCTTCGATCAAAGCTGATTTTCTGAAAAGCCAGCTGCGCTTCTTCGAGCGGGTCGAGGCAAACGGGAAAATCCCCGCGGGCTGGCTTGGATTCCGCGGACGTAAACAGCTTGTGCTGGCGGCCTGTCTTTGGGGCTGTGGTCGGAACGAAGATGGATGGGCAGCATTCGAAGAAGGCATTGAAGATCTCAAAGAATGGTATTCCCATCCGTGCACCGAAAGCCTTCTGCTCAGTTTCGACGGTTCCCTTTACGGAGGGCTCATGGTCGAACAAACCACGCGGGCTGTATATTCTAAAGATGGGCGCTGCTGGCCGTTCTATATGCGCCTTCATCTTGGGTCATCTCCGGAAGAAATCGAAGAGCTTTTGACAGCTCCCCGCTGGGCATGGTTCAACTCCGCCCGATTCGATCCCCGCTATCTCGCCGCGCTCGACTGGGTGAAATCCCTTTCCGACGCAGAAGAATAAAGGGAAAATCCCTTGACGAATCCCCCGATCTGTGGTATAATACCGAAAGATTGGGGCGTCGTCAAGCGGTAAGACAAAGCACTTTGACTGCTTCATGCGTCGGTTCGAATCCGGCCGCCCCAGGGAGAAGAAAGGAACGCCGCGCGCGTTCCTTTTTGATTCTCCTCCCCGCCCTCCTCCTGTGTATATTTATCAAAAATCCCGGCTCCGCGAGGGACTTTTTTTGCACCTTTGACGCAGATCTCTTGACAACGCCCCGCACGTTTGCTATAATGAGTACAAATAATTTATTTTTCATTTCTGATGAAAGGAATAACCCATGAAAAGACTCAGCTTCATCCTCCTACTCGTCGCGCTGACGGTGCTCCTCGCCGTCTCCGTCTCCGCTGGTACCGTCATGTATCAGGGCGGCGGCGCGGAAAATCTCTACAGGACCGGCTATACCGGCGCGATCAACATCGACCGCTATTTCCAGGAACCCTACAACCTCGAGGACGCCGACTACCTCTACGTCCGCGTCTATATCGACGATCCCGAAAAGTACGCCGCAAACGGACAGATCGAGATCACCTCCTCCGGCAAGTGTGACGCCGAGGAACACAACTGGGACCTCAATTCGCTCGACATGCAGCAGGGCTGGAACGAATGGCAGCTTGACCTCTACGAGGGCGGCGAGGCGGGCGGTCCGGCGGATTTCTCCCGGATCAACTACTTCCGCATCTACTTCTTCACCGAGGGCGACAACTACATCGCGCTCGACTACGTGGCGTTCGGCGCGGACGGCGAGGACTTTTCCTCCATCGAGACGGAGCTCGGCGAGGTCCAGATCGAGGAGCACGTCGCCGAGGACAAGGTGAGCCGCGTGGGCAAGGGCTCCTCCGGCGCGATCGCGATGCAGGCGGCGATGGAGGCCACCCCGGTCAACGCCGACCCGTATGACTATGTCTTCATCGCGTTCGATCTCGAGGGCGTCGACAACTTCACGGGCGACGGACAGCTCGAGCTGACCTCCTCCTGCTCCTCCGACCGCAAGGAGATCCACTGGATGGCGAACGCCCTCGACCTGCAGGAGGGCCGCAACGAACTCAAGCTCGACCTCTGGTCCCCGGACGACTACGGCGCGGACTTCGATCCCGCGAACATCAACTATTTCCGTCTTTACATGTTCACCGAAGGGCTCATGAAGATGAAGCTCGATTACGTCGGCTTCGGCAGCGACGAGGATGATTTCGGCTACGATCTGCCCGTGTATCTCGTCGTCTCCGAGGACGCACCCGAGCTCACGCCCGAAGAACAGGCGGCCCGCGCCGAGGAAGCGGCAAGACGCGCGGAAGAAGCGGCGCAGAAGAAGGCAGAAGAAGAGGCCAAGGCGGCGGAAGAGGCGGCGAAGAAGGCCGAGGAAGAAGCCGCGAGGGCCGCTGAGGAAGCCGCGAAGAAGGCTGAAGAAGAAGCCAAGGCCGCCGAAGAAGCCGCAAAGGCCGCCGCCGAAGAAGAGGCAGCCCGCGCCGCAGAAGCAGCCGCAGCCGAAGCATCGGAAGCCGTCACGGACGCGGAAAAGGCTGCCGAGGACACAGTGATCGGCGGTGCGGACGGTCCGACGGCAACACTCGTCTCCGGTCCGAATCCGGCGCTCATCGTCGGGATCACAGCGGCGGTCGTGATCGCCGTCGTTGTCGTTGTCCTGATCCTCAAAAAAGCGAAAAAAGGCTGAGACGGAATGAAACGCATCCTTCCCCTCCTGCTTGCCCTTCTCCTGCTCTCAGCGGGATGCTCGCGCCCGAAGCCTCTCCCCGATCCCGTTTTCAGCGCGGAGGCGGCGCCAAAGACCGAAACGCCGATTCCCGTACAGGGTGAGGAGATTCCGACGGGCAGCTACTCTTCCCTTCCGATTTTCGGGGAGGACGACACGCCGCTGTTCCGGATCGTTCTTCCCACGGATGCCGGGGATGAACTGAAATCTGCAGCAGAGACGCTGAAAGACGCCGTTCTGCGCCGATGCGGTGCCGATCTTGCGATCACGGACGACGCCTCCGCTCCCGCTGACTGTGAACTGCTCCTCGGGGAGACCGCGCGTCCGGAATCCGAAGAAGCGCTCGCAGCTGCCAAGACGCTGACCTCCGATGATCCCGGATGTGAAATGCCGCTTCTCGAGTACGGCGGGTATGTCGTGTTCTCTTCCGGGAGAAAGATCGCCTTCATTGCGACCGACGCAGAGCAGATGACAAGGGCGGTCAATGCATTTACAGAAAGCTGGCTGAAAACCATGAGAATCGAAATTCCCGAAGGTGGTCTCTCCACCGCGGCGCGCGAGCCCGTAAAGATGACGACCCTCGACGCCCAGACCCGCCCTGCCCTGATCCAGCCCCTTCATGACACGGCGGATCCGGTCATCGCGGACGTCGTCGCCACTGATCCCGATTTCGGCGCGGATCCGAGCGGCACGCGCGACAGCACCTCGGCGATCAAGAAGGCCCTCTCGGCCTGCGCGAACAAGGGCGGCGGCACGGTCTGGCTCCCGGCGGGACAGTATCTCGTCACCGCCTCGGTCGAGATCCCGGCCTTCGTTACCCTCCGCGGCGAGGCACCGCTCGACGATCCGAAGACCCTCGCGGACTATGGCACCATCCTCGTCGCGAAGCCGAAAACCGGGGAGAATCCCGCGAAATCGCTCTTCGTGATGCGGGGCAGCTGCGGAGCCGTCGGGCTGACGGTCTGGTATCCCGAGCAGTCGATTGAAAATCCGGTGCCATATTCCTACACGTTCTACGTCACGGGAAACGGTCAGGGCGGCTACATGCTCCAGACGGTGAAGGACGTGCTCGTCGTCAACGGATGGCGGGGGATCGGCGCGTGCGTCATCGAGAACAACGCGCACGAGCAGATGACGATCGAGAACTTCCGCGGGACCTTCCTCGACCACGCCTGCGCCTCCTACAACGAGGCCGACGTCGGCACGTGGAAGTCGATCCGCGTCTCTCCGGATTACTGGGCCGCCTCGCCCTTTGAGGGATCGCCCGACGCCGACGCGCTCCGCGCCTACACGCGGGAACACGCCGAAGGGCTCATCCTCGGCGACCTCGAATGGGACCACTTCGCGGACATCGAGGCGGAGGACTGCAGGGTCGGCATCCACACGGTCAAGGGCACCCGCGTCACCTACAACGGCGAGATGGCTGACGTGACGGTGCGGCGGTGCAGAGACGGCCTGCTCATTGACGACATGGACACCCGTTGGGGCATGAACCTCGCGCGGGCGCTCTTCGAGGACTGCGAGCGTCCGATCACCAACAACACGCGCGCGTTCCTCAAAATGACGGACGTGAAGATCACCCCGGACGGGGAGGTCTCCGGCACGGTGCGCGCGGCAGACGGCGATCTCTCGGGCTTTGTCATCGATTACGACCGCGAGCAGCCGAAGGTCGCCTCGAACGCTTACACGGTCGACCTGCCGCATGACAACAAGGAGGACGTGTCCCTCGATCTCCAGCGGGCGCTGAATTATGTCGGGACGGCGGGCGGCGTGCTCTATCTCCCGGCGGGCGTCTACCGGCTCGAGCATCCGGTGACGGTGCCGAAGGGCGTCGAGCTGCGCGGCTCCTCATCCGTGGCGACGCGCGGGCAGTCGAACTGGTCGAAGGGGACGATCCTCTCCTGCTATTACGGGATCGGCGCGCCCGAGGAGGACCCCGCGCTCATAACCCTCGCGGAGCAGAGCGGGATCTCGGGCATCCGGATCGTGTGCCCGACGAACGGACCGACGGTCGCCGCGACGACGCCGTACATGATCCGCGGGACCGGGGCCGACGTCTGGTGCGTGAACGTCGCGATCGCAGCGGCGGGCTCCGGCGTGGACTTCGCGGGATGCGACCGCCACTTCGTCAAGAAGGTCTCGGCGTGCTGCTATGATCACGGCGTGCGCGTCGGCGGTGCGGACGGCTACGTCGAGGGATGCCTCCAGAACGCGACCGTCATGATGCGGCAGGGGCTCGGATTCCTCGAAAAATGGATCCCGGAGAGTCAGGTCTTTGACAAGCTCTTCCCGATCCTGCGGACCCGGAGTACCTTCCTCACGATCGACGGGGCGGAAGGCGAGCAGGTGCTCAACTACTTCGCCTACGGCGTGAAGACCGTACTGGAGGTGAACGATTCGAAGGACGTGCTCGTCGTAAACCTCGGTGGGGACAACATCGGCGACCGCGACCCGCTCATGAAGGTGCGCGGAAGCGGCCTCACGGTCATCAACGCCCAGCGGTACAACGGCGTGATGTACGACGTCGACGGGGAGAGCGATTTCAGCCTGTACAATCCCCTGACGATCAACGACAAGCGCGAGCCGAACGTCATCCACGGCGAGGAATCCGCCTTCCGCGCGGTGGGGGAATGACCGTTCAGGGCAAAGAGAAAGAGCTGACACGTGAAAATGTCAGCTCTTTTTGTTAAAGCGTCACCCCGTCCTTGAAGATCGCGATCTGACGGTCTCCCCGTCTCTCGTTCGCGCACGCGCGTCCTTCGGCGACGGCGAGGACGGTCCGGCGGAAGTCTTCGTCGATGTCCCGCTCGAGCGCGGGGGATGCGTCGAAGTCGATCCAGCCGGATTTCTTCTTGGCAAGCGCGGCGTTCGAGGCGATCTTGACGGTCGGAACGGGCGCGCCGAGAGGGGTTCCCCGCCCCGTCGTGAAGAGGATCATCACGCATCCCGCCGCCGCGAGGTTCGTACAGGCCACCATGTCGTTCCCCGGCCCCTCGAGAAGCCACAGCCCGCCCGCGGGGATCCGGTCCCCGTAGCCGAGCACGCCCGCGACCGGGGACGAGCCGCTCTTCTGCGTACAGCCGAGGGATTTGTCCTCGAGGGTGCTGATGCCGCCCGCCTTGTTTCCCGGCGAGGGATTCTCGTACACGACCTGCCCGTGTCGGAGGAAATAGTCCTTGTACCGCTCGATCAGGTCCACGGTCCCGTCGAAGACCTCCCGGCTCGACGCGCGGTCCATGAGCAGGCGTTCCGCGCCGAACATCTCGGGGACCTCCGTGAGCACCGCGCCGCCGCCCGCCCGGGTCAGACTGTCTGTGAACCGCCCAACGAGGGGATTGGCGGTGATGCCGGAATAGCCGTCCGATCCGCCGCATTTCAGCCCGACGCGGAGGGAGGACACCGGACACGGCACCCGTTCGTCCCGCGTCATGCGCTCCTTCAGCTCCGCGATCAGCCGCCCGCCCTCCGCGATCTCGTCCTCGTGGTCCTGGCAGACGAGGAAGCGGATCCGTTCGGGATCTGCGTCCCCGAGGAGCGTCTTGAACGATTCCATCGTGTTGTTCTCGCATCCGAGCCCGACGACGAGCACGCCGCCCGCGTTCGGGTTCAGGCAGAGGCCCCGGAGGACAAGCTGCGTCGTGCGGTGGTCGTCCCCGAGCTGTGAGCAGCCATAGGGATGCGTGAAGGCGAATCCCCCGTGAAGACGCGCGAGCGTTTCGGCGACGGCGCCCACGCATCCGACCGTCGGGATGATCCAGAGCTCGTTCCGGATCCCGACCCGTCCGTCCGCGCGCAGATAGCCCATGAAGGTCTCGCCGCGGTCCTCGGGCTCCGGGAGGGGATGCGCGCCGTGGAACTCGTAGGACTCATGCTCCGCGAGGGAGGTCGCCATGTTGTGGACGTGGACCCGCTCGCCCGCCGCGATGTCCTCGGTCGCGTGTCCGATGGGACTGCCGTATTTCACGACATTCTCACCGCGCCGGATCTCCCGGAGGGCGACCTTGAAGCCGGTGTCCGTGTCGACGGCGACGTTGTCGGCGGGGTGGATCACATACAGATGGGCCATCTCACCGCTCCCCGACAAACTTGTACCATTCGGACGGATCCTCTTCCATGATCCGGCGGTAGTGGACCTCAGCGTCGTCCGCGAAGACCGTGAGATCCGCGCCGAAGAGACTCTCGTCCGCGAGAAGCTCCCGAAACGCGCCCGTCTTCATGCGCTCCATGACCGCCGAATCGTCGTCGGGCGTTCCTTTTTTATAGAACGCGACGAGGGCGGCGAGGGCGAAAGTCAGGCACGGGGGATTTTTCCCGAACATCGCGCGGTATTCCTGCATCGTCGGGAGGCAGCGGACACGGAATTTGCTGACGGAATTGAGCGCGATGGACTGGAGGCGGTGCCGGATGAAGGGATTCTCGAACCGCCCGAACACCGATTCGGCGAACGCGCGGCTTCCGTTCTCCTCGCCGATCACCGGAAGGATCTCCTCCTTCACGCAGCGTTCGAGGAAGGGCCGGACCGCCGGATCGCGCATGGCCTCGCCGACGGTCGTGAGCCCGTAGAGGAGCGCGCCCGGGACCATCGACGTGTGTGCGCCGTTGAGGATGCGGACCTTGCGCTTTTTGTAGGGCTTCACGTCGTCCGTCCAGACCGCGGGGATGCCGGAGGAGACGAGCGGGAATTCGTCTTCGTGATTTCCTTCGAGCACCCAGAGGGCGAAAGGCTCCGTCGTGTCGATCATCCGGTCGCCGTGACACTCCTCGATGATCTCATCGAGCCGTTCGTCGTCGCGGGGATAGCCGGGGGTGATGCGGTCGACGAGGGTGTTCGAGAAGGTGTTCTCCTCTCTGAGCCACCGGAGAAAATCGTCCCCGAGATTCCAGAGGCGCGCGTATTTTTCGACGCATTCCCGGAGCATGTCGCCGTTCGAGTCGATCAGCTCGCACGGGAAGAGGAGGAAGCCCGGAAGCCCGAGGCGGTAACGCTCTCTGAGAAACGCGGTAAGCTTCGCCGGATAGGATTTTGGCGGACGGTCGTCGGGAGACTCCGTGCCGAGGTATTCGATCCCGGCCTCGGTGGTGTTGGAGAGAATGATCCGAAGATCCGGATTCGCGGCGAGGGCAAGGAAGGCGTCGTAATCCCGATAGGGATCGATTGCGCGGGAAATCGAGGTGATCTCCGTGCGGCGGCAGACAGGTTCCCCGTTCTCCATGCCGCGGACATAGAGGTGATAACGGCCTCCCTGCTCGTTCAGCACGTCCGCCAGTCCGCGCTCGATCGGCTGGACGACGACGGCCTTGCCCGTATAGGTGCCTTTTTCATTCATTTCGTGGAGAAAGGCGTCCGCGAACGCGCGCAGGAATCCGCCCTCCCCGAATTGCAGAACCGTTTCTTTGACTGTCGACATGGTGTATTCTCCGTTGAATTTCATGATGTTATGCGCCTCACGGACTCCCCGCGGATCGTCTCGGTCGGCAGATGCAGGATCCCGCCGCCCGCCTCACCGTCGATGAGGCCGAGGAGCGTTTCGGCGGCGCGGCGTCCGATCTCGGCGACCGGCTGGACGATGACCGTCAGCTTCGGATGGGAGATCTCGGCAAGGGTCCGGTTGTCAAACCCGATGAAGGAGATCTCCTCCCCCGGCGTGATCCCGGCCTCCGCCAATGCCCCGACCGCCCCGATCGTGAGCTCGTTGTTCGTGGCGAAGAGCGCGGACGGTCTGTCGTCGAGTGCGAGGAGCTCCTTTGTCATCCGGTATCCCGCCTCGACGGTGTAGGCCCCGGCGGAGAGGAAGAGGTCCCCCTCACCGATTCCATGAAGGGCGCAGGCGGCGAGGAATCCGGCCCGTCTCTCGAGGGGCGTGTAGTTGGAATCCGGGCCGAGGAGCACGCCGATCCGGGTGTGACCCGCGAGGATCAGCTCCTCCGCCGCCCCGTACGCCGCCGCGAAATTGTCCGAGAGGACGGACGAGCACCGAACGCCGGAGGTCACCGCCGCGCTGACGACCCGGTCGACGAACACCGTCGGAAGATCCCCGGCGAGAGTGACGAAATCGCTTGCCGCCGTCGTCGGGACCGCGATGAGCCCGTCGATCTGCTTGCGGCGCAGGAAATCGAGACGCCGCTGTTCCCTCTCCGAATCGGAGCGGCTGACGCAGACGAGGGTGCTGTATCCGCGTTCCTCGAGGACGGCGTCGACCGAGGAGATGATCTGCGTGAAGAAGAGGTTGTCGAGCTCCGGCAGCAGGACGCCGACCGTCATGGAGCTCGATTTCCGCAGTCCCCGCGCGATCTCGTTCGGCTTGTAGTCCAGCGCGCGGACGGCCTCCTCCACGGCGCGGGCGTTGGCGTCCCTCACCTTCGTCCCGTTGAGGTATTTCGATACGGTCGCGACCGAGACGCCCGCCAGCCGCGCGACCTCCCTGATCGTCGCCATGTCAGCGGACGGTCACGCGGAGGCAGTTCGTGTACTTCGTCGGAAGCTCTTCGGGCAGCTCGACCGTGAGGATGCCGTAGCTCTGCGTGAACGGAACGTCCCCGACGCCGAGGAGCGCAACCCGCTCGACCACCTCATCCCGGAAGGAGCGCACGACTGCGCGGCGATCTTCGGGGGCGTGCATCAGGAAGGCGTAGACGTCGTTCCCCTTCGCCGTGAAGCGGTAGTCCGACGCGGTCCACGCGACCTGGGATTCGCGGAAGCCGTCGATCACGACGCGGGAATCGCCCTCGCCGAAGACCTTCCACGGTCTCGTGCCGTAGACGCCCTCGGAAGCGACGTCGAACCACGTGCCGATCTCCTCGAGGGTCCAGCGCTCCCACTCGTCGATCGTACCGTCGGGCTTCTGGAGGACGTTGAGGAGCATCGTGCCGTTCTTCGAGATGATGTCGACGAGCATTTCGACGATATGTCCGGGCTGCTTGTAGGTCTGGCGGACGTCGTAGAACCAGTTGCCGATGCAGGTGTCGGTCTCCCAGGGATCGGGCTGGATGCCGGGAAGCTGGCTCTTCTCGATGTCGAGCGTGCCGACCTTGAAGATCTTCGCGTCGCGGTTCTTCTGCGTGTAAACGGCGTGGTTATAGCCATACTTTTCGATGGATTTGTTGTAGAGGTGCGCGACGGCTTCAAGGCCATAGGAGAAATCGTCCGCGCCGAAGGGGAGCTCACTGTCGGAATAGAGGAGATCCGGCGTGAAGCGGTCGATCATCTCGGTGACGGCGCGGAGCCAGTACTCGCGGAACTTCTTGTTCGGCGTGAGCCATGGCCAGTTCTGTTCGCTGTGCTCATAGTTGTCATGGTAGAAATCGCGGTAGGCGGGATCGTTGCCGTCATAGGGGACCCCGGCGTACGGTCCGGTCTTGTCCGCGCCCTTGTTGACGAACCACCAGGAGAAGGACGCCGCGAGGTGCTCGGTGAGGCCGAAGGGCATGGAATACTTCTCCGCCGC
>CACZSA010000127.1 GCA_902783705.1 uncultured Ruminococcus sp. | reverse complement strand
GAAAGGTCTCACTCAGGCGGAGTTCTCGAAGGTGATGGGGATTCCGCGCTCAACCGTTTCCGGTTATGAAACGGAGGACAAAGAGCCCGACATGGCTACAATCGTCCGCTTTGCCGAGTTCTTCGGCGTATCGACCGATTGGCTGCTTGGAAAGTCCGAGGACCCGAACCGCTTCGACGCCGTGGTGACGCGGGACGGTGAGGGGTTCAAGGCCGCATTCGATGCTCTGTCCGCCTCCGACCGTGCCGCCGTCTCTTCCGCTGTCGATGCTTTCTACTCTCTGCTCTATCGGGATGTGTCCGAGAAAAACTCCGCCCGTCTCGAGCTCTTCCGCCGTCTCTTCGTCGGGATCTCCGAAGCGCGGAGCGAGATCAAAACCCAAATCGCATCCGGCGACGTTTCCGACCCGGTTCTGCTGTTGCAGGTCATGGGGAAGGAAAACGATCTCAAAACCTCCGCCGGGAATGTGCTCGACGCTCTTCTTCAATCTGACCTCGCCGAAGCAAGCCGGAGGAAATAGGGCCGAATCTTGGTCAACTCTGGTCAAGTAACCGGCTGGAACTGAATTGATTCCACGCGCGGTTTTTCGGTTCCCGTCAGTCCTCCGCCTTATCCCACAACGTTTTACGGCACGTTGCGAAATCCCGCTTTTCGTGCCCGGAGCTATTGGGGTGGTAGAGGCCGCTGGTTCAAGTCCAGTCACTCAGATGCGAATGAGGACGTCCGATGGGCGTCCTTTTTTCGTGCTCTCATACTGCGGACAAAACAAAAAGGAGGCCGAAGCCTCCTCCATGCATATTCAGAGCAGATCCGGGATCTTCTTGTCCCCGTAGACTGTCTCCCAGTCCTTCGCGAAGTCGTCGATCGCGTAGAACGTCAGCGGGTGGTAAAGGAGCGTGTCGAACAGATCCGGATTGATCGTCACGGCGTGCGCGCCGGTGAGGGAGACCTTGTGCACCTGCTCGGCGTTCTTGAAGCTGGCGGCGAGCACCTGCGTCGGAAGGGAATACTTGCGGTAAATGTCGACGATCTCCTGCACGACGTGCACGCCGTCGGAGACGATGTTGTCGAGCCGGTTGATGTACGGCGCTACGAAATCCACGCCCGCGCGTGCCGCCAGAAGCGCCTGCGGCTGGGTGAAGATCGCCGTCATGGTCACGCCGATGCCGTGGGACTTGCAGACCGCCGCGGCCTTGAGTCCTTCCTTCGTGATCGGGATCTTGATGTAGAACTTCCCGCCGACGAGGGAGCGGAGCATTTCCGCCTCCCGGACGATCTCCTCGGCTTCGGTCGCCGTGGTCTGCACGTGGAGCATCCGCTCGTCGCCGATGATCTCCCGGATGGAGGTCACGAGCGTCTTGAAATCCGTGTTTTCGCGGGAGACGATGGTCGGATTCGTCGTCACGCCCGCGACGGGGTAGTATTCGCAGCAGGTCCGGATGGCGTCGAGATTGGCGGTATCGATCAGATATAACATTTATAACACTTCCTTTGATGTGATTCTGGTGTTATTATAACACTCTTCACATCAAAAAACAAGAGACAGCCTGCCGATGTTTCCATGGGCAGGCCGTTTTCTTTGGTGCAAACTGACAAATCGTCCGTATTCAGTTTGTGGGATCCGCACAAGTTATGCGCGGTGAAGGAAGGCGTGGACCTGTTCGGCGAGGAGCGCGCGTCTCTCCTCCATCATTCCCTCGGGCAGGTAGGATACAGCCCGCGCGTCTGCTTTCGCGAGGGTCTCGATCCACACGAGCGCGGCGAGATACCGCCCGTCGGGGATCGCGAGGTGGAAGCCGTCCCGCGTGAGTGCTTTGCCGCCGTTCGGATAGTCGAATTCCGGCACGTTCTCCCGCAGATACTGCACGGTGTCGCCGACCGGGATCAGACGTGCGCCGAGGGTATCCGCCGCCTCCCGGTACGCGTCGCGGAGGCATTCGTACATCCGCCGCTGATCCGAGCCGTAATTCGGGAACGCGCCGTGGGTCGAGTCGGTCTCATAGGCCCACGTTTCGTGGATCACGATCTCCGCGTCCGGCTGGGCGGCACGGCAGGCGTCGTAGAGCACGCGGATGAAGGGGAAGTACGTCTCCTTCATGCCGCTGAAATGGCTCGCCTGCTGGAGTGTGATGAAATCGAACCGCCCCATCTCCGAGAGCGCCTCGGGGATCGAGACCTGCCGTCCCGTATTCTCCCCGTTGATCTCGAGGCCGTAGTTCCGCCGCCCCTCCCGGAGGTTTTCGGCGTGGTATTCGAGAGAACAGCCGCCGATGTAGAGGTTGACGCACTCCCATTCGATCCCGGCGGACGCGGCTGCCTGGTGCAGATACCCGCAAGCGTCCTCGGAAAAGCTGTTGCCGATCGATAAAGTCCTCATGCTTGTGTCCTCCTGTCGATGATGACCCGGGTGCCGTTCTCCTCGGCGAAGAGGAGATGACCGTCCCGGTCGTAGATGAGCTTCAGGGTGAAAAACGGGCAGGGTGCGGCGATCTTTTCGAGGAAGATCCGGTCGCCCTCCCAGAGCTCGAGTCCGTAGAGATCCTCCTTCGGGATCCATTCGAGCTGGCCCTCGTCGCAGTCGGTGAGCGTCCCCGTGAAGTCGTCGCAGGTGAAGAGGAACATCTGCTCGCCGATCCCGTCCTCGACGACGAAGGTGACGATCGCGCGGAGAACGGGTGTCACGAGCGTCAGCCCGGTCTCCTCCATGGCCTCCCGCCGCACGCAGTCCTCGGGCGATTCGTCCTCCTGAAACGATCCGCCGATCCCGATCCATTTGTCGCGGTTTCGGTCCTTTTCTTTTTTTACCCGGTGGAGCATCAGATAGTTTCCGTCCCGCTCCACATAACAGAGGGAAGTGATGTACAAAGCGCGCCTCCTGTTCTTCAAATCCGGATTGCCTTCATTATAATCCAAACACGGGGCAAAGTCAAGAGCGGCGCGGAAAACGGCGAATCCAATGAACAAAACGTAAATTCTCCCCCAAAACCGGGCGGGGAGGCAAAATCTATGCTATAATACAGTATGCGCCGCATTCCGCGGTGTCCTGAAAATCATCGCATTACGAGGAAAAACGTGAAAAAAATCCTGATCTTTCTGCTCGCGGCAGCCACACTCGCCGCCTTTGCGTCCTGCCGCAAAACCGAAGAAGAAGACAAGCCCATCGCCGACATCGCCGGAAATCCGACCGTGACCCTTGCCGGGGATCCCGTGCCCGGCACCGGAGACGGCACCTACGGCGAGACGCCCGAACGCGAGGGCTGGGAGGCGTGGGCTGAGCTGCCCGCGTTCGACTATACCGCCGCCGATCTCTCAAAGTACGTCGAGGTCGGCAATTACAAGGGCCTCTCCGTGACGAAGATGAGCGAAACGCTCACCGACGAGGAATTCGAGGACGAGATCGACACGATGCTCGACAGCTATTCCTATTATGAAGAGATCGCCGCGGGGACCGTCTCCGAGGGCGACCGTCTCCGGGTGGACTATGCCGGATACAAGGACGGCGTCGCGTTTGCGGGCGGAACGGGCGTCGATCAGGAGGTCGTCGCGTCCTCCGGAACCGGATACATCCCGGGCTTTGCCGAGGCGTACATCGGGAAGACGATCGGGGAGGAATTCTCCTTTGACGTCGCGTTCCCCGAGGATTACGGCGTCGATGATCTCAACGGGCAGACCGTGACCTTCGTGACGACGGTCCACGCGATCGTGACCGACAACCTGATCGTCCCGGAGCTGAACGACGCATTTGTTCAGGAGCACTTCACCTATTCGAACACCGAGGAATTCCGCATTGCGTACCGGGAGACCGTCGCGCGTCAGAAGGCCTACTATGTGAACAGCCAGATGTACACGGATCTCTGGCAGCAGGTGCTGGACAACTCGACCGTCAAGGAATACCCTGAAGACGCCGTGCACAAGAACTACGCCGACCAGCGGAGCTACTATGAGTCCTACGCGTCCTACTACGGAACGGACTATGTCACCTTCCTCTCGAACTACGCCGCGACGACGGACGACGAGATCTACGCGTCCGCCGAGAACTACGTGAAGGAGGATCTCGTGATGTACGCGCTCGTGAAGACGCTCGGGATCGCGCCGACCGAGGAGGAATACGCCGACGGGATCACGTTCTACGCTGAATACAACGGAATGAGCGAGGAAGAGATTCTGAACTACTACGGCGAGGACAGCCTCCGCACTTCGGTCCTCTGGCAGAAGCTGATGGAGAAGATCGCGGAGGATGCCGTCATCACGGAAGGATAAAACAAATCTCACGCTAAATCTTCGATTTAGCGTGTCCGGAAATGCATTCTGCATCTCCGGCAGGCTAAAACCTTTTTGAGGTTTTAGCCTGAGATT
>CACZSA010000126.1 GCA_902783705.1 uncultured Ruminococcus sp. | reverse complement strand
CTCTCCTCCTTTCCTCTGGGAGCGGTGATTGACAAGAGGCCGGCTCCGGAGGCCTCTTGTCCGCCAGCCGCGCAGGCGAAAAAAGCGATCGATTTAGTCGATTCCAAATCCGCAAGCGCCAGCGCGCAAACGGAATGTGATTACAGCCGCGAGCCTGCCAAAGGTGAGCTCGCCTCAAGCCCGCGGGGGCTCCCCGCCCGCAAGCGCCAGCGCGCAAATTGCATATGCGTTTCAGGCAATGACGGGATACGAATTCCTGAATTCCCTTGACAAACGCATCCGATGTATTGTATAATATTATGTATCATTCTGACTATCCAAGGAGCATTTCATGAACTCGTTCAAACGCATCACCGCGACCCTCCTCTCCGTCCTCCTCCTTGCCCTGCCGCTGGCGGGCTGCTCGGAGACGAAGGACAACACCCAGGGCGATGAGGCTGTCTCCGGGAATACCGCCGTGACGCCCACCGCCGACGACGGGACCCCCGCCGAGCCCGACGAACCCACCGCGACCCAGATCATCAAGGACCGCTACGCCGACACGAACCTCGACGGCTACGTCTACAAGGTCCTCGGCCCCGCGACCGACGCGCACTTCTATACGCAGGTCGGCGAAGGCATCAACGAGATCTACGCCGAAGAGCTCAACGGCGAGATCATCAACGACGCGATCTTCAACCGCAACCTCCTCGCCGAGGATACGCTCAACTTCAAGATCGAGCCCATCTTCTCGAACGACGTCGGCGGCATCCGCAACCAGCTCCACAACGAGGTCCTCGCCGCAAGCACCGAGTATGACGCCGTCCTCAACCGCATGGACTACCTCGGCACCAACATGCAGAACGGCGACCTTCTCAACATCAAGTCCATCGACACGATCGACACTTCCGACTTCTGGTGGGACAAGAACATCGTCGATTCCTTCACCCTGTTCGGCAGCAAGCTCTACTGGATCTCCGGCGACCTCAACATCTTCGACGACTTCGCCGTGGAGGTCATCTTCTTCAACAAGCAGCTCTGCGACGACAACCAGCTCGCCTATCCCTACTCCATGGTGCTCGAGGGCACGTGGACGATCGATCACTTCTACGAATACTGCAAGACGGTCGAGCAGGATCTCAACGGCGACGGTCAGCTCAAGCCGAAGGACGACGTTGTCGGTCACTGCGAAGAGAACGACCACGTCAAGCACTGGATCTACGCCATGGGCGAGCGTTCCATCGTCGTCGGCGAGGACGGCTCCCTGAACATCCGCGTCCAGGAGGAGCGTCAGATCAACGCGATCGATACCCTGTACAAGTACATGGTCGACGGCGCGATGACCTACACCGCGAACTCCACCGAGTTCAAGGCGGGTCACGTCCTCTTCCTCGGCACGATGCTCGGCCCGATCGGCGGCCTGCGCGACATGGAATATGAATTCGGCGTCGTTCCCATGCCGAAGATGGACGAGGAACAGGCGGCGTACGGCGAATACGTCTCGAACGGATGGTGCACGGCGTACGGCATCCCGATGACGAATCAGAATCCCTCGCAGACGGGCATGATCCTCGACGCGATCTGCGGCTTCTCGAACGAGACTCTCCGCGTCGCGCTCTACGACGTCCTCTTCGGCGCGCGCTTCGTCCGCGACGAGGAATCGGTTAAGATGCTCGACATCATCTTCGAATCGAAGTCCTACGACTGGGCGGTCGACTTCACCTGGGGCGGATCGTATCAGTCCCTGTACAACGGGATCTACGAGAACAAGCAGAACAACTTTGTCTCCAGCACCGCGAAGACCATGAAGCTTCTCAACAAGGGGATCGAGAAGCTCATCCAGAGCGTGGAAGAGCTGGATTACTAAGAGAA
This sequence comes from uncultured Ruminococcus sp., assembly GCA_902783705.1. Taxonomy (GTDB): domain Bacteria; phylum Bacillota; class Clostridia; order Oscillospirales; family CAG-272; genus UMGS1696. The sequence goes on along the minus strand of CACZSA010000126.1, from coordinate 271 downwards.
ACCACCCCGACCCAACCCCCCGCCATTCAACAACTCGCCGCGTCTGAAAAAGATGCGGCGGGGTTATTTTTTAATTTCATTTTGCTTGCGCGCTTTCGTTGCGGCGGCGCCGCTTGTTATTCTATGCTGCTCATTCCGTCTGCGCGCTGACGCTTGCGGATTTGGGATCGACCAAGTCGATTGTTTTTTCGCCTGCGCGGCTGGCGGACAAGAGGACCCTCAGGCCGGGCCCTCTTGTCAATCACCCGGCCCCAAAGGAGAGGGAGGAGCG
>CACZSA010000125.1 GCA_902783705.1 uncultured Ruminococcus sp. | reverse complement strand
GCCTGGAGATTCCTAAGAGGACCCGGCCCGAGGGTCCTCTTAGGTCCCGTCCGGAAGGACAAAAAAATAATGGATCTGCAAGATCCAAAATCCGCAAGCGCCAGCGCGCAGATAGCAGATATAGGAAGGAGAACGGTTAAACAGTCAAAACCGCTTGTGAGGGAATACGAGTGAAATGCGCCTGCGCGGGGATGCTTGCATCCCGGGTGATATTGCCGCTTCGCGGCAGTGAAATTCGTCAGGCACTTCGTGCCTTTACGAGTGAAATTGCCGCTGCGCGGCAGTTTTACTTGACTCCCCCGCCCCATTTGTGCTATAATACCCCTATAATCCCCCAAAGGAGGCGGAACATGGCGGAAAGAAATACAGAGACAGAGACGCAGGATACCGTCTCCGGGATCGTGGATACGATCATCTATCAGAACGACGAAAACGGGTACACCGTCTGCGAGATCGAGGACACCTCGGGCGAGCCCGTCACCCTCGCGGGGATCATCCCCTACCTCACCGAGGGTGATAAGATCACCGCGCTCGGTCAGTGGGTCAACCATCCCCAGTACGGACGGCAGTTCAAGGTCGAGACCTACGAAAAGGTCCTCCCCGCCGAGGAGGGCGATATCCTGCGCTACCTTGCGTCCGGCGCTGTCAAGGGCGTCGGTCCCCGCACGGCGCAGCGGATCGTCGATAAGTTCGGCACGGACTCCTTCGAGGTCATCTCCGACCACCCGGACTGGCTCACCGATATCCCCGGGATCACGCCGAAGAAGGCCGCGGATATCTCCGAACGCTTCAAGGCCATGTCCGGCGCGCGGGCCGTGATGATGTTCTGCCGCGATTTCTTCACGCCGCAGACCGCCATGAAGATCTATAAACGCTGGGGCGGCTCGGCGGTCGACCGGATCCGCGAGAATCCCTACCGTCTCTGCGAGGAGTTCTGGGGCATCGGCTTCGCGCGCGCGGATCAGATCGCGATGTCCCTCGGCATGGCGCCGGATTCCGACGAGCGGGTCCTGCACGCCGCCGTCTACGTCCTCCGCTCCGAGGCGAGCCGGTCCGGACACACCTGCCTGCCCTTCGCGGAGCTGGTGCGCTGCACGCTGGACCTTTTGTTCGGGGACGCCGCGACGCCGGAGAACGCCGAAACGGTCGCGCGGGCGATCGAGCGGGGCGTAGAGCTCCTCAAGCTCATCCCCTGCACGCGGCGGGACGGCACGAAGCTCGTGTTCGACGCGCGGTACTACAACGCCGAGACCTATGCGGCGGCGAAGCTGAAGGAGATCCGGCGGCTGACCCCGCGCATGTCCCAGAGCGACGCCGTCCGGCTGATCGAGAAGACCGAGGCGCAGTCCGGGATCGTCTACGCGAACGCGCAGAAGCAGGCGCTCTTCGCCGCGATGAACGAGGGCGTGATGATCCTCACGGGCGGACCCGGGACGGGCAAGACGACGATCATCAAGGGGCTGATTTCGATCTTCACCTCCCTCGACATGGAGGTCTCCCTCGCCGCGCCGACCGGAAGAGCCGCGAAGCGTATGAGCGAGGCGACGTCGCATGAGGCCAAAACGATCCACCGCCTCCTCGAGATGGACCGCTCGGACGACACGGAGCCCCATTTCATGCGGGACGCGGAAAATCCGCTCGACGCGGACGTGCTCATCATCGACGAGGCGTCCATGATCGACGTGCTCCTGCTCGAATCCCTCCTGCGGGCGGCGAAGCGCGGGGTGCGGCTGATCCTGATCGGCGACGCGGACCAGCTTCCGTCGGTCGGGGCGGGGAACGTGCTCGGCGACATCATCGCGTCGGGGGTGTTCACGACGGTTCGCCTGACCGAGATCTTCCGGCAGGGGAACGAGAGCCTCATCATCACGAACGCCCACCGGATCAACGAGGGGCAGATGCCGATCCTCGACCGGCGGGACGCGGACTTCTTCTTCCTTCGCCGGACGACGGAGGAGGGGATCCGCGACACGGTGATCGACCTCGTGGCGAACCGCCTGCCGCGCTCGTACGGGGAGCAGATCCGGGACCGGATCCAGATCCTGACGCCGTCGAAGAAGGGGCTGTCGGGGACGGATACACTGAATCCGGGGCTGCAGTACGCCCTGAATCCGGCTGCTCCGCAGAAGGGCGAGCACAAGTCGCGCGACCGGGTCTTCCGCGTGGGGGACCGGGTGATGCAGACGAAGAACAACTACCAGATCGAATGGACGACGGCGTTCGGGGACGAGGGCGCGGGGATCTACAACGGGGACATCGGGGTCATCACGGACTACGACGCGGAGGAGCACATCTTCGAGGTGAAGTTCGACGACCGGGTGTGCCGTCTGGACTTCGAGCAGCTCGACGAGCTGGACCACGCCTACGCGATCACGGTGCACAAGAGTCAGGGAAGCGAGTACCCGGTGGTGATCCTGCCGCTGTACGACTGCGCGCCGATGCTGCTCTCGCGGAACCTGCTGTACACGGCGGTGACGAGGGCGGCGAAGATGGTGATCCTCGTGGGGAAGGAGGCCGTTCTTGCGCGGATGGTGGAGAACAACCGGCATTTCGTGCGGTGCACCATGCTGGAGGAGTTTTTGAAAATGGAATAAACAGAGCGCGTGTATTTCCCCGTACACGCGCTTTTTCTATATTCTTTAGGCTTGCGCGCTGGCGCTTGCGGATTTTGGATCGACCAAGTCGATTATTTTTTTGTCCTTCCGGACGGGACCTAAGAGGACCCTCGGGCCGGGTCCTCTTAGGAATCTCCAGGCCCCAGAGGAAAGGAGGAGAGGACTCCTCCTCTCCTCTGGACTCCACTCTACCTCCGCAGCGTGCGTACCTTGGCATTTTTGAAGCGTCGCTCAATGGGGGTTTGGTCCAACGGCGGATGGAACAAGTTCCATCTCGCCTATCGTTTCTTAATTTACAGGGGCCATCTCCATGTTGAGTGGCTC
>CACZSA010000124.1 GCA_902783705.1 uncultured Ruminococcus sp. | reverse complement strand
TTCCGCGCGCGCGGGATCGCCATCGCCGCCTACTTCTCCAAGCCCGACTGGCACTGCCCGTGGTACTGGGCGCCGGGGATGGACAAGCCGGTCGCCGCGGACCGCAATCCAACCTATACGCCCGCGGAGCATCCCGAGCTCTGGGAGAAATTCATCGAGTACACACACAACCAGATGATGGAGCTCGTGCGGGACTACGGGCCCGTCGACATCCTCTGGCTCGACGGCGGTCAGGTGAATCCCGGCAACGGGCAGGACATCCGCCTCTCCGAATTCATGAAGCGGGCGCGGGAGATCAACCCCGACCTGCTCGTGGCGGACCGCACCGTCGGCGGCGAGAACGAGAACTACATCACGCCGGAGCAGAGCGTTCCCTCCGCGCCGATCCGGGTGCCGTGGGAAAGCTGCGTCACCGTCGGCTACGCGTTCTCCTACCGCTTCAAGGAGCGCTACAAGACCTCAAGAGAACTCGTGCATCTGTTGATCGACGTCGTCTGCCGCGGCGGCAACCTCGCCCTCAACATCGCGCCGCAGCCGGACGGGACGCTCCCCGCGGACGCCGTGAAATCGGTCGACGGCATGGGCGACTGGCTCCGCGAGAACGGCGAGGCCATCTACGGCACGCGGATCGCGGATCCGAACGAGGACGGGATCACCGCCTTCACGAAGAAGGGCGACGTGTACTACGCGCTCGTGAGACTGCCGGCGGGGGAGACCCTCGGCGAGACGCTCACGATCCCGTGGCCGCATGAGGCGAACCGCCTGACGCTCGTATCGCTCGGCGCGCCGCTCGACTTCACCCGTACGGACAAAGGGCTCGTCGTGAAGATCCCCGAGATCCTGCGCGGACACAACCCCATCGCCCCGGTCATCCGGATCGAAAAGTGAATTTCGGGACTGCCTCTCGCGGGGCGGTCCCTTTTTCCTTGTCCGGTGATTGACGCGGCGGACAAATTATGTTATAATATAGGCGAAATTTAAAAAATCCCGGAGGTTTCCATGTTTACGGACAAGAGAAAACTGATGGACGGCGCCGAGATCCCCCTGCTCGGCTTCGGCACCTGGCTCATCCCGGACGGACGGGCGGCGGACGCGGTGAGATCCGCCCTTGAAATCGGCTACCGCCACATCGATACGGCGCAGGCGTACGGCAACGAGCGTGGCGTCGGAGAGGGATTCCGGCAGTCCGGCGTGCGGCGCGAGGACGTGTTCATCACCTCGAAGGTCCTCACCGAAATCAAGGACTACGAGGGGGCCGCGCGCTCCATCGACGAATCCCTCCGTGTCTCCGGCCTCGACTACTTTGACCTCATGCTGATCCACTGCCCGCAGCCGTGGGACGCGTTCAATTCCTCCCCCGACCGGTATATCGAGGGGAACCGGGCCGTCTGGCGCGCGATGACCGAGGCGCAGCGGGCAGGGAAGCTCCGCTCGATCGGCGTCTCGAACTTCTCCGCGGTCGATATCGAAAATCTCTGGCCCGCCGCGGAGGTCAAGCCCGTCGTCAATCAGGTGAGCTGCTCGATCGGGAACACCCCGCGCGCCCTCATCGATTTCTGCGCCGAGCGCGGGATCGTCACGGAGGCCTATTGTCCCCTCGGGCACGGCGCGGCGATCGGAAATCCGAAGATCGCGGCCTGTGCGGAGAAATACGGCGTCACCTCTGCCCAGCTCTGCGTGCGGTACTGCGTCCAGCAGGGCATCCCCGCGCTCCCGAAGACCGAAAACCCCGAACACATGAAAAACAATGCCAACCTCACCTTCACGATCTCCGAGGAGGACATGAAGGCGCTCGAGCGGCTTTGACGGCTTTGACGCTTTGTCACGGAAAGGAGAACACCATGCGCTTTACCGTTCACAATCCCCTCGACGAGGGCTGGTACGCCGATCCCGAGGCGCGGTACTATGAAGGAAAATACGTGATCTACGTCACGCACTCGCGCCGGTACCTCGAACAGCAGAATCAGACCTGCTTTGTCTCCGAGGACCTCGAGCACTGGACGAAGATCGAGAACATCATCGACATGTCCGGCTTCCCGTGGGCGAAGGGAGCCGTCTGGGCGCCGACCTGCGAGGAAAAGGACGGGAAATACTACTACATCTTCGCGACGAACGACGTCCCGCACCTCTCCGAGACGGGCGGGCTGGAGATCGCGGTGTCGGATTCCCCGACCGGACCCTTCCGCGGCTATCTCGGGCATCCCCTGGTCGGCGAGTTCCACAACGGCGCGCAGCCGATCGACGCGCACCTCTTCAAGGACGACGACGGCACGATGTACCTCTACTACGGCGGCTGGGGACACTGCAACATCGCCCGGATGAACGACGACATGACGGGCTTCGTCCCGTTCGAGGACGGCGTCACCTTCCGCGAGATCACGCCGGAGCACTACGTCGAGGGTCCCTGCATGATGAAGCGGGGCGGGAAATACCACTTCATGTGGTCCTCGGGCGGCTGGACGGACGGCTCCTACCGCGTGATGACGGCGACCGCGGACACCCCGTGGGGACCGTTCGAGAATCCGAAAACGATCCTCTCGACCGGGGACAGCCGGATCGCGAACGGTCCGGGACACAACGGATTCCTGTATCTCCCCGCCGACGACCGCTATCTCATGGTCTACCACCGCCACAAGCCGGGCATCCCCGACGGAAACGCCCGCTTCCTCTGCATCGACCGCATGGACCTCGATGAGGATGGCGAGATCCTCCCCGTGACGATGACCGAGGAATGGACCTACGAAAGCTGAACACAAAAAGCCCTGCCCGCGTGCGTGCGGACGGGGCTTGTGTTTTGCGCCGGGAATCAGGGGCTTTTCGGTGCCCTCATTCCGCCGTGGATTCGCGGTAATGCCGGATCACGGCGCGGGTGGGGTCGGCGGCGGGGCGGTATTCGATCCGGTCCGCGTGTCCGGCGAGCGATTCCCGGAACAGGGCGCAGAAGAGCGGCGTGTGCGTGAAGAATCCGCCCGTGAGGACGACGGGGAGCTTCGTTTCCGGCATCCGTCCGGCGCGATCCAGCGAGGCGAGGAGACGGCGAACGTCCCTCGCCAGCGCGTCGGCTTCCTGCACGAGGATCTCCCGGCAGAGCGCGGCGGCATCGGAGTCATCCGGTTGCTCCGCGAGGGCGGCGATCCCGGGGGCTAAGGCGGCGAGCTCCCGCTTCGGTCGGCGCATGGGAAGGGCGATCAGGGCGGCGGTCGAGCAGGCGTCGAAGAAGGGCTTGTCCCCCGGCACCGCGTCTTTCCAGCGCCCGAAGAAATCCTCCGCCTCCGCTCCCCGTCCATCGTCGAGGAGAGCGAGGAGGAGGCGCACGGCGGAGCGGCTCACGGAGAACGCGCTTCCCCCGTCGCCGAGCAGACTGCCCCACCCGCCCGCGCGGAGAACGACCGGATCGCCCTCCGGACCGCGTGCCTGACAGAAGACGGCGGAGCCCGTGCCGCTGATGACGATCATCCCCGCCTCGTCGGACGCGAAGTTCGCGTGGAGGGCGAGGAGCGCGTCGTTCACGAGGGTCGTGTGCCCGGCGATTTGCCCGAGGCCGTCCCGGAGCATGCGGTCGGCGGGGGAGTCCGGCGGGAGTGCGGAGAGACCCGCCGCGCCGAGGGTGAGCTGCGGGCAGGCGCCGCCGAGGATCGCCTCCGCTTTTTTGCTGCACGCTCCCGCGGCCTCGAGGATGGAGCGCACGGCGGCGTCCGGGGAATCGGCGAGGTTGCCGGGACCCGCGAACACCTCGGATCCCATGACCGGGGTG
>CACZSA010000123.1 GCA_902783705.1 uncultured Ruminococcus sp. | reverse complement strand
TCGATGGGATCGCCGACGATGGTGTTGGCGTCGAGCATGGAGCGGATGGAGTCGAGGGAGGTCTTCGCGATCTCTCCGATGCGGTTGTTGTCAGCCATGGGAATACCTCCGATTGGAAGATTGGTATCGTTACGTTATTCAAATAATGCCTGGAAAACGGCGTTCATGCGCGGGATTCGGCGATCTTCTGCTTCACGAACCACAAAAGCGTGTGCCAGCCGACCCGGATGACGGAGAAAAGCCGGAGCCGGAAGCGGAAATCGACCTCGAAGCGGGTCTTCTCCCCGGTGAAATCGGGCTGGACGTCGATGAGCGCGCCGCGGGCGATGTGCAGCCGGGTCTTGTTGCGGAGCAACTCGAGCAGGAGCGAGGCGGCGGCGGAGATCTGACCGGTCTTGACGGCGGTGTCCGCCGCGTCCTTGCCGCAGACGGTGACGGAGAGCATCCGGAAATCGGTCTCGAAATACGAGACGAAGCGCGGGATCTCCTCGAGCGCGAACGACACGAGCGACAGGATCGTCTCGAGCTTGTTCGAATCGTGATCGGCGTCGGTATCCTCGGCGGCTTTCTGCGCGGCCTCTGCGAGCCGGGCGGCTTCCGCCTTTTTTTTGTCCTTATCCGCCTTCGCAGCAGCCTTTGCCGAGGCCTTCTCCGCCTTTTTCCGGCGTGCTTCGGCGTCCTTTTTCAGCCGCTTCTGATGCTTTTTCCAGGTGAAATCGCTCGCGCGGACGGCTTTTTTCTTCTTCGGGACGAGGGTCAGGAGCACCGGACCGAAGCCCGCGCGGAGCCTCAGCTCGTCGGTGAGCCGGACGTAGACCTTGATCTTCATCGAAAACAGCAGCGCGAAGAAGAGCACGATGCCGAGAAGAATGTATAAAGCGATCATGCCGTCTCCTTTGCTGTAAGATGAAATGAGAGGTCCGCCGGGATTATTCGGATTCCGCGTCCTCCGGGGGGGTGTCTTCCGTCTCCGGGACGATCTCGACCGTCTCCCCGGAATCGGTCTTGAGCTTCACGGTCGGGAGCTCATCGAGGCGGGAGAGACCGAAGACGCGGAGAAAATCGGTCGTCGTGCGGTAGAGGGTCGGGCGTCCGGGGGCATCCAGCTTGCCGCAGGGCTCGATCAGGTTCTTCTCCGTGAGCGCGCCGACGGCATAGCTCGAATCCACGCCGCGCACCGTGTCGATGAACGCGCGGGTGGTGGGCTGATGGTACGCGACGACAGCGAGCACCTCAAGAAGTGACGCGGACAGCTTGCCTCCGCGGCGGACGCCGAGCGCTTCCTTGACCTCGTCCCCCCATTCCTCCCGCGTCACAAGCTGGCAGGATTCGGGGAACCGGACGAGCAGGATGCCGCGCGGGAAGGCGTCCGGATTGTTGTAGATGACCGCCATCTTTTCCACGACGTCGGCGCAGGCCGCGGGGGTGATCCCGAGCACTTCGGCGAGCCGGGCGTAGGTCAGCGGGTGTCCGGCGGCGAAGAGGCAGGCCTCGATGATCGAGAACTGCTCCTCGGGGGTATAGGCGGGGATCCCGGATTCCTCCTCCGGGGTGTGGGTCATGTTCATGTGCGGTCCTTTCCGCGCTCGGTGGGAACGCGGGGTGATTATGTTAATACATGCCGCTCTCGAGCCGGGCGTCCGCGATCTCCTCATCCGTCGCTGTGAGCACGACGCGGAGATCCGCGAGCATGTCGGTCACGCCGTCGCATACTGCCCCCTCCTCCTCTTCCACGGAGACGAGGCGCGATTTGAGGAGCTCGAGGATCCCGATAAAGCGGGCGATGAGCTCCGGACGGTTCTCAGACGCACGGAGATAGTCGCCGAGCGGCAGGGCGCGTTTTTCACGCAGGGTGTCGAGCAGGCGCGCCATGAGGGTCTCGACCGGGATGCGCGGCGCGTTCACGATGCCGGAGAAGTCTTCCTTCGCCGTCTTTTCGGAGAGGCGCGTCTCGGTGTAGATTTTCGCGAGCGCGGCGCGGAGAAGATCGACGGCGTGATCCGCGACGTAGGTCGGATCGGGGGAGAGATCGTCCTCCTCCTTCGCCGTCCGCGCGCTGTACACGGAGAAGAGGTCCCCGAGTTCGGCGGCGGCGAGCTTTGCGCGTCGGTATTCCTCGATCGCGTCGATGAGCGGCTTGCGCGGGTCCTCGTCCGTCTTGGGATCGCGGGGCAGGAGGAGCCGGCTCTTGATGAGCATCAGCTCCGAAGCCATGTAGAGGAATTCGCACGCCACCTCGACGTCGCGTTCCTCGGCGTCCCGGATGGTCGCCATGTACTGCTCGCAGAGAAGATCGATCGGGATGTCCTCGACCGAGAGCTTGTGCTTCTCCACGAGCGCGACGAGGAGGTCGAGCGGTCCCTCGAAGTTTTCGAGCCTGAATTGAAGCGTTGTCGTTTCCATCATCAGCGGAAGAAGGGTACGAGCTCCACGAGCCAGTCCATGCCGTTCCCGATCGCGCTGACCACGGGGGAGAGCGGAAGGGAGACGAGCCCCGTCCAGAGCAGGAGCATCAGCCCGAGCTGGATGTAGCGCTCGTATTTCATCACCCCGAAATAGTACTTCGGCGGCAGCCAGACGAGAAAGATCCGGGATCCGTCGAGCGGGGGAACGGGGATGAGATTGAAGACGGCGAGGGAGAGGTTGAGGGAGCGGAAGTAATTGAAGAGGGTGAGCGCGGCGACAAAGACGTTGTAGGCAAACTCCGTCTTGATCGTCACGCGGGACCCGACGGCGTAGACGATATGCAGGATGATCGTCCCGATGAACGCGAGCGCGATGTTCGAGAGCGGTCCGGCGAGCGCGGTGAGGGCGGTGTCGCGGCGGTTGTGCTTGAAGTACCGCGTGTTGATCGGCACCGGGCGCGCCCATCCGAAGTGGAAGAAGATCATGCACAGCGTGCCGACGGGATCGAGGTGCTTCAGCGGGTTGAGCGAGAGACGCCCGAGGTTTTTCGCCGTGGGATCGCCGAGACGGTATGCCATCCACCCGTGCGACACCTCGTGAACGCTCAGGGCGACGAGCACGCAGGGGATGACAAACAGGAGCTCGGTGATGGTGTGGATGAGAGTGGAAGACATTTTTAAAGTAAGAAGTAAAAAGTAAGAAGGAAGAAGTGCGGAAACGGTCTGACGCGAGCAGATCGCATCGGTTACAGATCAGACGTCGAGGCGGAGGAGATCCTCATAGGTCTCGCGTTCGACGGCGACCCGGGCCTCCCCGCCTGCCAGCTCGATGACCGGGGGACGGGGGATGCGGTTGTAGTTCGAAGCCATCGAATAATTGTACGCGCCGGTCACGAGCACCGCGAGGATATCACCGCGGACAGGCCTGGCGACCGGAACGCCCTCGGCGAGCAGATCCCCGCTCTCGCAGCAGCGTCCGGCGACGGTGCAGGTGAAATCGGCGGGAGCGGATGCGCGGGAGGCGTTGACAACGGTGTATTCGGATTGGTAGAGGGCGTAGCGCGGGTTGTCGGGCATGCCGCCGTCGACCGAGACATAGCTTCGGAAGCCGGGGATCGTCTTGACGGTGCCGACGGTGTAGAGCGTACATCCTGCGGCGGCGACGATCGAGCGTCCGGGCTCCATGAGGATCGCGGGCTTCTTCACGCCGTGGAGGGCGCACATGCGGTCGATCTCCGCGCCGAGCAGACGGACGTTCTCACGGTAGTCGATCTCGGGATCGCGTTCGGTATAGCGGACGCCGAAGCCCCCGCCGATATTGAGGATCTTCGCCTCAAAGCCGAGGACCTGCCGGATCCGCGCGATGAATGCGAGCATGATGTCGCAGGCGTCGCGGAAGGGCTCGATATCGAAGATCTGGGAGCCGACGTGGCAGTGGAACCCGTCGAGGATGAGCGGGGAGCAGGCGAGCGCGGCTTTCACGAAGTCGTCCGCCTGTCCCGTGGCGATCGCCATGCCGAACTTCGAGTCGACGTTTCCGGTGACGATCTTTTTGTGCGTGTGCGGGTCGATGCCGGGGGTGATCCGGAGCAGGATATGCGGCGTCACGCCTTTTTCCGCGGCGATCCGCCCGAGGGCCTCGAGCTCGTCGGGGGAGTCGACGACGATGTGTCCGACGCCGAGATCGCAGGCGAGCGTAAGATCCGCGTCCGTCTTGTTGTTGCCGTGGAAAAAGACCTTCTCCATCGGGAATCCGGCGGCGTTTGCCGTGACGAGCTCTCCCGGGGATACGCAGTCCGCCGCAAGTCCTTCCTCCGCGATCAGACGATAGAGGCCCTTGTAGCAGAGGGATTTTCCGGCAAAGGCGGGCGTCGAGTCCGGCCCGAAGAAATCGGCGAAGGCGCTCTTGTAGAGCCGGCACATGGCGCGGACCGCGTCGGTGTCGATGAGGTAGGCCGGGGTGCCGAACTCCCGCGCGAGCTTGACGGTATCGAGTCCGGCGGCGGTGAGATGACCCGCGGCGTTGACGTCATAGGTGGGGTGCAGAATCATGGTTGAGCCTCCCGGGAGCGTTTCCCGGCTGATGGGTGCGGATGTTCCTTCTCAGATCCCCGTTGTCTCGTAAATCTTCCGCCAGAGATCGTCCCGTCCGCGGTTGGTCTTCGCGGAGTAGAGGATCAGGGGCAGATCCTTTGTCAGCTCCTCCTCGGCGACGCCCGCGAGAAATTCCTTTGTCTCGGTCGCGTTGAGCTTGTCGGTCTTCGTCGCGACGAGGATGTGCGGCGTCCCGGTCTCGCGCAGGTAGTAGAGCATGTCGAGATCGTCGCCCGTCGCGCCCGTCCGGCTGTCGATGAGCTGGCAGACGAGCTTCAGAGAGTCGATGTTCGGATTCTTCGTGAAGAACCCGTCGGTCAGCGCGGACCAGCGTTTCTTGTCCTCCGGGGACCGCTTGGCGTAGCCGTAGCCCGGGAGGTCGACGAGGTAGAGCTTTTTATCGATATCGTAGAAATTGACGGTGATGGTCTTGCCGGGCTCTCCGCTGACCCGGGCGAGGCTTTTCCGCCCGAGGAGCGAATTGATGAGGGAGCTCTTCCCGACGTTGGAGCGCCCGGAGAAGGCGACCTGCGGCAGACGGTCGGCGGGAAACTGCTTCGGGAGCCCCGCGGACATTTTGAGGGCGGCGTTGTTGAGATTCGGTTTCATCGTTCAGATCCGGTTGTACCGCGCGGGCTCGCCCATCGGCGGAATCACGGCGGAGGACTTCGTGTCGGGCTCCCCGACGCATTCGATGACGGGGAGGCGTTCTTCTGCCTCGGGATGTCTCAGCGCATGGGTGAGGACGTCGGTCAGCGTCTCGCAGGGGATGAAGGTCACGTCCCGGACGACGTTCGGGTCGAGCTCGGGAATGTCGCGCATGTTCTCCTTCGGGACGAGCAGGGTGCGGATCCCGCGGGTGTAGGCGGCGGTGGATTTCTCGCGCAGGCCGCCGATCGCGAGGACCCGGCCCGTGAGGGTGATCTCCCCGGTCATGGCGATGTCGTGCCGCACGGGGATGCCGGAGAGGGCGGAGACAAGGGAGGTGGTCATGGTGACGCCCGCGCTTGGACCGTCCTTCGGGACCGCGCCTTCGGGAACGTGAATGTGGATGTCCTTTGTCTTGTAGAAGTCGGGCGCGATGCCGTATTCATGGGCGTGCGCGCGGATCCACGTCACGGCGATGTGCGCGGATTCCTTCATGACGTCGCCGAGCGTTCCGGTCAGCTCGATCTTGCCGCTTCCCTCGACGGGGAGGACCTCGACCTTGAGAAGATCGCCGCCGACCTCGGTGTAGGCCAGGCCGTTCGTGACGCCGACGAGATCGGAT
>CACZSA010000122.1 GCA_902783705.1 uncultured Ruminococcus sp. | reverse complement strand
TTACTTCAAACGCGCGTAAATATCAATGTATCTTTTTGCCGAAACATTCCACGAAAAGTCGACATTCATGACAACTTTTACTAAATTCTCCCATCTTGAATGATCGGCAAACATGGAACATGCATAACGGATGACGTTCATCATATCATGCGCGTTGTAGTTCGTAAAGGTGAATCCGTTGCCCGAGCCGTCGTACTCGTTGTACGGACGGATGGTGTCCGCCAGGCCGCCGCACTCGCGCACGATCGGGACCGTGCCGTAGCGGGAGGCGATCATCTGGGACAGGCCGCAGGGCTCGCTCTTCGACGGCATCAGGAAGAGATCCGCGCCGGCGTAGAACTTCTTCGAGAGGGCCTTGTTGTATTCCAGCCGGATCGCCACCCGGTCGGGATAGCGCGCGGCGAGATCGCGGAAGTAGTCCTCGAGGGCCGCCTCGCCCGTTCCGAGGAGGACGAAGCGGACGTTGTCGTTCGCCACGATCTCTTCCAGGACGCAGCGGACGAGGTCGAAGCCCTTGTGCGAAGCGAGGCGGGAGACCATCGCGATGATCGGGGTGTCCGGCGCGTGCGCGAATCCGCAGAGATCCTCGAGATCTTCCTTGTCGCGGGCCTTCGGGGACGGATCGTCGGCGGTGTAGTTCGCTGCGATGTCTGGATCGGTCGCGGGATTGTAGTACCCCACGTCGATGCCATTGACGATGCCCGTGAGCTTCCCTTCCGCGTCCGCCTGACGGAGGATGTGATGCAGGCCGCTCGAGAAGTATTCCGTGAGGATCTCGCGGGCGTAGGTCTGGCTGACGGTGTTGACCATGTCCGCGCAGACGATCGCGCCCTTGAGCAGGTTGATGCAGCCATTGTACTCGACGACAGACCGGTCCCATTCCGGCAGCTCGAACACGTCGGAGAGGATGCCGAAATCAAACTGGCCCTGATAGTCGATGTTGTGGATGGTGAAGAGCGCGCGGGTGCTCCGGTACTCCTCGAGATGCGCGTACTTGCGTTTCAGATAGATCACCGAGAGGGCGGTCTGCCAGTCGTTCGCGTGGAGGATGTCCGGATAGAAGTGGACCGCGCTCATCAGCTCCAGCACGCACTTCGAGAAGAACGCGAACCGCTCGCCGTCGTCATGGCAGCCGTACAGGGTCCCGCGGTCGAAGTAGTAGAGGTTGTCGATGAAGTAGAAGGTCACGCCGCCGCGCTCGGTCTTCCAGATCCCGCAGTACTGGTTCCGCCACGCGAGCCGGACGTTGATCTCCGTCACGAGCTCGAGTTCTTCGGCGAATTTGCTGCGGATCGGCGCGTACATCGGGATCACCGCGCGCACGTCTCCGCCCTCGCCGAGGACTTCCTTCACGGCCTGCGGCAGGGATCCGATCACGTCGGCGAGCCCGCCCGAGGAGGCGAAGGGGAGCGCTTCGGACGCTGCGTACAGAATTTTCATGTTCGTCCTCCGTCAGATCATTTTGCCCTTGGACACATAGAACGGCTGGGTCTCCGCGCCCGCCAGCATGCGCTGATCGCGGATCACGGCGTTCTTGTCGGTGATGACGCAGTTGAGGAACGCGCCGTCGCCGACGATGGTGTCCTGCATGATGATGGAATTCTTAACGGTCGCGTTCCGTCCGATCTTGACGCCGCGGAAGATGATGGAATTCTCCACCGTGCCCTCGATGAAGCAGCCGTCCGCCACCATGGAGTTCTTGATGGAGGAGCCCTGCGCGTAGTAGGTCGGCGTGGAGTTGCGGACCTTCGTGTAGACCGGGCGGTTCTTCACGTTGAAGAGGGAGTCGCGGACCTCGGGCTTCGAGAGCAGCTCCATGCTGTGATGATAGTAGTCGGCGAAGGAGGAAATGCTGGCGAAATAGCCGTCATAGCGGTAGACGCGGTAGTTCTTCGTCGGGATGCCGCGGGCGATGATGTCGCGGGTCAGACTCGAATAGTTGTGGGTCGCCGCGTCGAGGACGATCTGGCGCAGGTAGGTCGTGCTCATGACGATCATGCTCAGGCTGATGTCCGCGCGTCCGGTGTAATCCGTCGGGTACGGGATGCACTCGGTGACCTTGCCGCTTTCATCCGAGACGAAGAGGACATTCGTACGGGCGGTCTCCGGGGTGAGATCGACGTTCTTCACCGCGATCGTCATGTCCGCACCGGTCTCCTGATGATACCGGATCATGTCGTTGAAGTCGACGTTGCAGATGACGTCGCAGTCGGAGAGAACCACGTAGTCGTCGGTGATGCGCCCGATGGAGGCGGCGACGTTCTTCAGCGAATCGAGGCGGGAGTCCGTGCGGTGCTCGAGATACGGGTTCGCGAACGCGGTGATGTTGGGAGGCAGGATCTTGATGCCCCCGGAGCGGCGCGCGAGGTCCCAGTCCTTGCCAGAGCCGATGTGGTCCATGAGGGACTGGTAGTTATAGTTAGTGATAACGCTGATATTGTAGATATTGGAGTTCACCATGTTCGAGAGCGTGAAGTCGATGAAGCGGTACCGGCAGGCGAAGGGTACCGACGCGACGGTGCGCAGTCTGGTGAGCTCGGGGATGTTGTTGTCGTGAATGTTCGAAAAAATGATGCCGGATGCAGACATGTTATTCCCGTCCTTTCTGTCAGTCCTTCTGATTGGTTTTCAGCCATTCCGCGCCGACCATTTCGCCGCCGGGGACGTCTGTCGCGGGCTTGAGGCTGATACCGGATCCGATGACGGTGATCTTCTCGCCGCTGGCCTTGGTCCGTCCGACCGTGGAGCCGGCCCCGATCAGCGCGCCGTCGTCGACGATGGAGTAGTTCACCGTCGCGCCCTCGCCGACCGTCACGCCGGACATGATGATCGAATCCTTGATATACGCGCCCCGGCAGACCTTGACGCCGCTCGAGAGGACGGAGTTTTCAACGATGCCCTCGATCTGGCAGCCTTCGGTGATGAGGGAGTTCGAGATCTTCGCGTATTCGCCGACGAAATGGGGCGAATCGGAGTAGTTCCGGGAATAGATGCGCCAGTCGCGGTCGCGGAGGTCGAATTCCGGCTGTTCCCCGACGAGGTCCATGTTGGCCTCCCAGAGGGACTGGATCGTTCCGACGTCCTTCCAGTAGCCGCGGAAGGGATAGGCGTACATCTTGCAGCCGTCGGCGAGCATCTTCGGAATGACGTTCTTGCCGAAGTCCTTCGAGGAGTTGGGATCGGCCTCGTCCTCGTCGAGATAACGGCGGAGCAGGCCGGTGTTGAAGATGTAGATGCCCATCGAGGCCTTCGTGCTCTTCGGATGCTTCGGCTTCTCCTCGAATTCCGTGATCTTGAGGTCGTCGTCCGTGTTCATGATGCCGAAGCGGGACGCCTCCTCCAGGCTGACCTCGAGGACGGCGATCGTGCAGTCCGCGCCCTTTTCCTTGTGCGCGGCGAGCATCTTCGCGTAGTCCATCTTGTAGATGTGGTCGCCGGAGAGGATCAGGACGTAATCGGGATCATAGCGGTCGATGAAGTTGAAGTTCTGATAGATCGCGTTCGCCGTGCCCTTGTACCAGTCCGCGCCGGTCTTGCCCTGATAGGGCGGGAGGACCATGACGCCGCTTTGTCCGCGGTCAAGGTCCCACGGCTGTCCGTTGCCGATGTATTCGTTGAGCTGCAGGGGCTGATACTGGGTCAGGACGCCGACCGTATAGATGCCGGAGTTGACGCAGTTCGAAAGGGGGAAATCGATGATGCGGTACTTTCCGCCGAAACGCACGGCGGGCTTCGCGGTCTTTTCGGTCAGCGTATAGAGCCGGCTGCCCTGACCGCCTGCCAGGAGCATGGCGACGCATTCCTGTTTTTTATACATAATGACCTCCGTCAGATTTGGTGTTCAAAGGGATCAGAGCGCGGCGGCGTCGCTGTTCTGCTGTTTGCGGAACACGCAGCCACCGAGCGGGGGAACGGTGATGTCGATGACGTTTTTCTTGGCGCCGGTCTCGTCGACCACGCTGCGGGTGCGGACGGCGTCCTCGTTGAGGATGTTCTTGCCGCCGAACTCATAGGGATCGGTCGAGAAGATCTCCTCGTAGCGTCCCATCTTCGGCACGGTGAGCGCGAAGCCCTCCCGCTTGACCGGGGCGAAGTTCAGAACGACGATGACCTCGCGGCCTCTCTTGTCGCGGCGGCGGTAGGCGAGGATGTTCAGTTCCGCGAGATCGGCCTCGATCCACTCGAAGCCGTCCCAGCCGTCGTCGATCTCCCAGAGGGCGGGCGTGTCGAGGTACAGATGGTTGACGCCGTTCACGAACCGCTGCATCTCGATGTGCCGCGGGTATTCGGTCATGAACCATTCGAGCTGGTTCTCGTAGTCCCATTCCCGGAACTGCGCGAACTCCGTGCCCATGAAGGTGAGCTTCTTGCCCGGCAGGGTCATCATGTAGAGGAGCAGCGTCCGCATGCAGGCGAACTTGTCGTCGTACTCGCCGAAGCACTTGTCCACGAGGGACTTCTTCCCATGCACCACCTCGTCGTGGGAGATCGGCAGGATGTAGTTCTCGCTGAACGCGTACATCATCGGGAAGGTGAGCTTCGTGTGGATGTAGCGGCGGTAGACCGGGTCGGTCGCGATGTAATCGAAAATGTCGTTCGCCCAGCCCATGTTCCACTTGAAGTTGAAGCCGAGACCGCCCTCCCATACGGGCTTGGTGATCATCGGCCACGAGGTCGATTCCTCGGCGATCATGAGCGCGTC
>CACZSA010000121.1 GCA_902783705.1 uncultured Ruminococcus sp. | reverse complement strand
TCAACTTAGCCTGTCTATTGTATCACAAAACTTTTCGGATTGCAATACCTGTGCGGCATTTTTTCTCGCGATTTGAGCAGATTTTCCGCTTTTTTCCGTCGATGCGCCGGGGAGGGGAATCATTCTCCCCCGCTCCGGCGATCCTTTTTTCGGAAAACCCCTTGCATTTTCGCCCGCCGTATGCTATAATATGCAATGAAATAGCATACAATCAAAAAATTCACCGCTCACGAAGGAGATTTCACTATGTACGACGCCGCCGTCATCGGCACGGGCCCCGCGGGTCTGTCCGCCGCTCTCAATCTGAAGCTGCACAACAAATCCATCCTCTGGTTCGGCGCGCCTTCCGGCAGCGACAAGGTGGAGAAATCCGAGAAGATCGCGAACTATCCGGGCCTCGGCCTTGTCTCCGGCGCGGAGCTGAACCGGAAATTCCGCGAGCACGCCGCCGCGATGGAGCTCGAGAGCGTCGACAAGATGGTCACCCTCATCGCGCAGACCGACGAGGGCTTCTCCCTCCTCGCCGACAACGAGATGTACGAGGCGAAGACCCTTCTGCTCGCGACGGGCGCAGTGACGGCGAAGGGCTTCGAGGGCGAGGCGGAGTACCTCGGACGGGGCGTCAGCTACTGCGCGACCTGCGACGGCTTCCTCTACCGGGGCAAGACCATCGCGGTCTTCTGCGGCGCGCCGCGCTTCGAGCACGAGGTCGAATACCTCGCGGAGCTGGCGGCGAAGGTCTACCTGTTCGCCGGATACCGCGGATGCGCCGTCTCCCGCGAGAACGTCGAGGTCCTCCCCTCCCCGATCGTGAAGGTCTCGGGCGGGCTCAAGATGAACGCGGTGACCCTCCGAGACGGCACGGAGCTCCCGGTCGACGGGCTCTTCTGCCTCCGCAGCGCCGTCGCGCCGGCCTCCCTCGTGCCCGGACTCGCCATCGACGGGCCGCACATCACGGTCGACCGCGAGATGAAAACGAACATCCCCGGATGCTTCGCGGCGGGCGACTGCGTCGGGCGTCCGTACCAGATCGCCAAGGCCGTCGGCGAGGGCAATATCGCCGCGCATTCGATGGTCGAATACCTCGCGGAGAAGAAATAATCTTCCTGAATAGTATGCGCATGCCGCCCCTCCTCTCCCGGATCGGCGGCTTTTTCCGCCCTCTATGCGGGCAGCTCCGGCGATTCGCCCAAATTCGCCGCCCCGGAATTGTCGGATCTGCCCGTTGACAGTTTTAACGATTTTCGATATAATGAGTATAAGGAATTTTATACCCTCCGGAAAGCGGCGGGTAAAAAGGAGCATATCCATGAGAGGAAGAAGAAAAACCGTCAAGATTTCCGAGGCCGAATGGAGCATCATGAAGGTGCTCTGGGATGGCTGCGAGCGCACCGGACGCGGCCTGACCCTCGGCGAAATCGTTCAGGGGCTCGCGGAGCAGACAGGCTGGTCCAACACGACGATCCGCACCCTCATTATCCGGCTCGCGGAAAAAGGCGCGGTCGACATCGACAAGTCCACCGGCGTCTACAAATACACCCCGAAAACCTCGAAGTCCGACTGCGTCAAGTCCGAGGTCGACTCCTTCGTCAAGCGCGTGTTCGACAACTCCGCCTACAGCCTCATGGCCTCCCTCGTGCGGGAAGGAAACCTGACGGAGGAGGAAAGATTGGATATCATCGAGATCCTGCGGGAGATCGACAGCTGAACCATCGTCTGACGGAGGCTCTATGTCAGGATTTTTTGTACTGCTTCTCGAGCAGGTGACGATCTTTTCCTCCGTAACGGCAGCCATTCTCATCGCGGTCAGACTTCTGTTCAAGTGCCGCATCCCCCCGCGCATCGGCATGGCCCTCTGGACCGTCCTCCTCGCGCGGCTGATCTGCCCGGTGTTCCCCGAGAGCCGGATCTCCGTCTACAACTTCATCCCGGCGGGCCGCGACCTGATGTATGCGATCCGCTCGGACGTGAGCGACGAGATCCGCACGCGGGATGAGACGCGGGAGGCGGAATTCAACCCGTACGTCCTCGTGAAGACGACGGACGAGGAGAAGATCGAGGAGATCCCTGTCCCGGCGGTCCGCGCGGAGCGCTCGCTCGACCTCGGCGCGTACTTCGCGGACGGGGGGGACGGCTCCCTCGACGCGGACGCGGTCAACCGGAGGATCCTCATCGTCTGGCTCGCGGGGATCGGCGTCACCCTCGGCGTCTCGCTCGCGGTGTACACCCGTGCGAAGCGCCGCGCGATGGCCTTTGCGGAGCCCTGCACCGACGGGCGGTTTCTCTCCCTCTACCGGGACACGGCTCTCCGGCTCGGGATCCCCGAAAAGCGCATCCCGCCGCTCTGGTGCGGACCTGCGCCGATGCTCGTCGGATGCCTGCGTCCCGCCGTGATCTTCGACGACGGCGCGACGGAGCGGGAGGCCGCGGTGGTCTTCGCGCATGAGCTGACCCACTATCGGTATGCCGACAACCCCCTGCTCGTTTTCTCCACCTTTGTGAACTGCCTGTTCTGGTACAATCCGCTGATCTGGGCGGTCCGCCGGATGCTGCGCGAGGACGTCGAGGTCCTGTGCGACACGCGGACGCTCGAATCCTGCGGCATTCCCGCAACGGAATACGCGATGATGCTCTGCCGCGGATGCGCATTCGACGCGCTCACGGCGGAGGCGGGCTGCCACATGTCCCAGCGCGGACGCCAGCTAAAGAACCGCCTCACGACCATCGCGCACCGCAAGCACCGCCGGTTCCTGCCGAGGATCGCTTCGTGGTCCCTCTGCGCCGCCATCATCGCGGTCTGCCTGACGAATCCGATCATCTCGCAGAACACGGATTACGCGGACGTCATCGAAAACTACGCATCCCTCACCGGCGCGGACGAGCGGACGCTGACCCTTGCCGACTCCGCGACGGTCTCCGACCACCTCGCCGCCCTCTCGACGCTCTTCGACGCGATCGGCGCGGAGGACGCGCGCGCGGCGATCGGCGGGGGAAGCCTCGAGCTGTTCCGGCGTCAGGCCTCGGGCCGGGTGTCGGACGCGCTCTGGCACGAGCTGTCGCGCTACAAGGCCGACGAGGTGCTGACCTATCGTTCGCTCGCGGTCCTCGACGCCTGCGCCGCCGCGCTCTTCTGCGAGATCCGCGAAGCAGAGGACAGCCCCTCCCTGCCGCGGGTCCTCTCCGTCGGCGCGATGGAGCGGATCACCTCGAACCTCGGCGAGCACAGCGCGGCGCGTTTCCGCACGGCCTACAACCGCGGGGTGCACGGCGCGGACGTCCAGCTCGACGCGGTCTACACGCGCGACATGATGGATCTGATCCTCTCGCGCATCGAGAACGAATGGGCGCGGGACAAATTCTGCGGGTTCTATCAGGAGATCGACCTGACGGCGGAAAACCGCGGCGCGTTCAGCGAATCGCTCTCGACGGCGGTGGGCTCCCTGAAGGGCGTGAAGAGCGTGTACGTGCGCGACCCCGGCATCACGCGGGTGGAGGAAAACACCCTCGCGCGAATCCTCGGAGCGGCGCGCGCCGGACAGCGTGAGAATGTATATTATCTGAAGGAAACGGAAGACGCGATCACCGCCGAAACCGCGGCTCTGCTTCTCGAGAGGAGCGGCTTCACCTCCGCGGACACGATCCTCGATACGGCGCGGACCGGCGAGCTCATCCCGGTTGCCGCAGCGGGCGGTTATGTCCTCCCGCTCGTGCGGGGAAGCGCGTACGGCATGGGCGTCGCGATCGACGGAACGCGGAACGAAGCGATCTACGGCGCGGCGGACTTCGCCTGGCGGATCGGCGTGATCGACGCGGGAGACGGCGGGCAGATCGAGCTCGAAGAGAAGCTCTCCGCCGGAGTAAGCCTGCTGGCGGCCTACCGCTTTGCCGCGGCGGTCTCCTATGGGACCGAGTTCGCGCGGGGAACCGGAGGATAACTATATTTTGAAAACCATGCGAAAAGCTCCTTGCAGAAGGGGCTTTTCCTGTCTGAGGGGGTCTTCCGTCCGCCCCCGCATGATTTTCCGGGCGGCTGCATGAAATTTCATTTTTCTTCGTTGACATTCCCGCGGGAGTATGCTACAATAAAATTCCGGGGACATGTGATTTCACTAAAATTAGCGATGTGAAACAACGGGATTTGTGTTATCATGAACACAGGGGGACGATCCCCCTCATTTCTGCATGTTCGGAGGTCTCCATGACTCTCACGCTCCGCAAGTCCGCCGCCGCGCTCCTGGCTGCGCTCCTCTTCGCGTCATCCGCGTCCGGCTGCTTCAAGATACAGAAGATCGACGACCCCGCCTCCCCCGGCATCAGCGATCCGGTCACAACACCCGCGACCGATCCCGCAACGGACCCGACGACGGACCCGGCAGGCGAGCCCGAACCGGAGAATCCCGGAACGGATACCCCGGCACAGACGCCCGTCGAGCTGAATTATGATCTTCTCAAGGACGCCCTCGCGCTCGGGCTGATGGGCAACGGCACCGATTACCTCGAAGCCGCCGACGGCCTCTGGAACGTCATCGGCTGCTACGCCGCCCTCCTCGCCCGCATCGGTGACCGGCAGATGGGCGCATGGCTCTCCGACGCCGAATGCGACGCCCTGCGGGCCACTCTGATCCCTGACGGACCGACCCCTGAGCTTCCCGCCCGCTGGTTCTCCGACGGCGGCGTCGTGCGCGAGGAAATGAGCGGCGTCCCGGGCGTCTCCTTCCCTTCCTATGAAGAGATGCTTATGAACACCCTCGGCATCTGGCGCGAGCTGCGGCATCCGACTGAGGAGGACGCCCCCTACGCCGTCGAAGTGGTCGACCATCTCGACGACGGCGACTGGCAGACCTTCGTCTACATCGCTTTTGCCGAGGATCCCTCAGACGGGCGGACTAAGCTCGTCTACCTCGTCATCGGCGACACGATGAAGATGACGCCGGAGGGCGCGCTGAGCTTCACCCTCGACGATCTCCGCGCGCAGAACCGCCTCTCCTCCCTGCTCTCGATCTACGACTCCGTCACGCTCGACATGTCCGACGAGTACAGCACCGACTACCAGTCCCTCTGGCTCCGCGACGGCGACATGGTCTTCTATGAGACGAGCGAGATCAGCATGGACGACGAGGACGGCGAGCCCATGACCTTCCACAGCGAGAACGGTGCGTACCGCGGATTCGAATTCAACACCTACCTCGCAGCGGAGCCGATGGTCTTCGTCTGGGTCACGGCGGATCCCCGCCAGCCGGACACCGAATATTACGAATCGCTCCTCACCCGCTATATCCCCGCCGAGCCCGCCTCCGATCCCGTCCTGGTCTCCGAGGACGAGGACACCTGCACCTTCACGGTGGACGAGGTCTATGAGACATTGGAGGGCCTCGAGAACCGGATGAAGAACTGCTTCACCGTCGACAAGGGCACCCTCGCGATCCTCTCGTGCGTCTGGGAGTATGAGGACGGCTCGAGGAACGGCTTCACGGTCTCCTACAACGGCGAAAAGCTCGGCACGGAGCCGATGAAAGCGTGGGACAAAACCCGCCGTCTCGACATCGACATCCGGACCGAAGCCGGGGAGCCCCGCGTCGACACGGCCGAGATCCCCGACGCATGGCTCGTGCAGCTGCTGACGGACGAGGGCATCACCGTCTACACCGACGAGGCGTGCACCGGGCTGACCTACAACCTCGTCGACGCGAGCGGGGACACCACCCTCTATGCCCGGGACGCGGCAAACACGCCCGCGGGCGGCGATAAGCCCGACTCCGGCGAAGGAACGGACGGGACAGGCGGAACGGACGGCCTCTCCGGCGTCGCGACGGACCTCCCGGGATTCGCGATCGAGGACGTCTTCGATCTCAACTACATCACCGTGCTCGTGAAGCAGTTCGGGCAGGTCGCGGTCCATGAGACCTACGGCTACGGCAGCGCCGTGCGGTATTACTTCCCCTGGAACGGGACGATCGTCTCCTACTCGGAGGGGGAGTACGAATTTGACGAACCGACGAAAAACCGCCTCGGCTTCTTCGGCGACGTGAACTTCGAGATCGACGAGGCCGGGCAGGTCATGGCAACCTCCTACATCGGCGGATCGGACGATCCCGCCTTCCTCGATGCCATGACGGATCCCGAAGGGAATTTCTTCTCCGAGAACACGCGGCTCAACAGCGTCCTCTACAACAGCACGATGGAGGATCTCACGGAAGGCGAGGACACCTACTCCTTCCGCGCGGTTCCGAAGCCCTCCTCCATCGATGGGTATGAATATCAGTACAGCTTCAGCGTCACAGTGGAGAAGGGCACGCTCGCGATCCGGAGTGTCTCCGCGGTGGAGGAGCTCTCCGACCAGCAGGTCGAGTACGGCGAGGACATCGTGCCCTTCGCCCCGGTCTTCGAGGAGGCCATGAAGGACACCCGCACGCTCACCTACCACGTGCATCTGGACGGTGAGAATACGGACTACACCTTCGTGATCCCGAAGAGCTGGCCCTTCACGCTCGGCCTCTTCGACGACGACGCGCGGTATTTCCGCGACAAGGGCCTGACCGATCCGACGGTGAACCTCATCCCGGCGGACAACTACAACCACGAAATCTGGGTCACCGACGCGAGGGGGTAAGCCCTCCCGGAGACCTTGATCCATAAACCGCAAAAAAATTTTATCCAATGCAAAGGAGATTTTACAATGGGACTTATCGCAGCAGCACTCGGCTCCGTAGGCAACACCCTCGCCGATCAGTGGAAGGAATTCTTCTACTGCGACGCGCTTGACGCAGACACCCTCATGGTGAAGGGCCAGAAGAGAACCAAGGGCAACAACCGCGGCAACGACAACATCATCTCGAACGGTTCGATCATCGCCGTCGCCGACGGTCAGTGCATGATCATCGTCGAGCAGGGCAAGATCGTCGAGGTCTGCGCCGAACCCGGCGAATTCAAGTACGACACCTCCACCGAGCCCTCCATTTTCTCCGGCTCCCTCGGAACCTCCATCCTCGACACCTTCAAGACCATCGGCAAGCGCTTCACCTTCGGCGGCGACGTGGCCAAGGACCAGCGCGTCTACTACTTCAACACCAAGGAGATCCCGGGCAACAAGTTCGGCACCGCCAACCCCGTTCCCTTCAAGGTGGTCGTGAACGCGAGACTCGGCTATGAAGTCCTCTGCGATCTCCGCTGCAACGGCATGTATTCCTACAAGATCACCAACCCGCTCCTCTTCTACACCGAGGTGACGGCCAACGTGGCCAACAGCTATGAGCGCTCCCAGATCGACCCCTCTCTGAAGGCCGAGCTCATCGACGCCCTCCAGCCGGCTCTCGCGGTTCTTTCCGCAAACGGCGTGTCCTACGACCAGATTCC
>CACZSA010000120.1 GCA_902783705.1 uncultured Ruminococcus sp. | reverse complement strand
CGCCATGCCCGCGTAGGTCTTGATGACGATCGCGTTCATCGAATAGTCGACGCCCTTGACCGAGGAGGCCAGCGCGCGGCTGTACACGTGCTGATTCTCCGTCGCGTTGTTCTTCGGGACCACGTATTTGTAGGTGCCCATGTCGGACATCTGCTTCAGGAGCTTGAGCTCACGGATGTCACGGGACACCGTCGCCTGTGTGACTTCGAAGCCGGCGAGCTTGAGCTTTTCGATCAGCTCCTCCTGGGTTTCGATGTTGTAGTTCTCGATGATTTCGAGGATCTTGTTGTGTCTCTTGACTTTCATGATGTTATCCTTTCAGACCGCGGAGCGGACTCCGGCGGGAAATATGGTACGGTGTGATTACTGCGAGAGCTTCGCATGGAGCACGCCGAGGAAGCTGTCCTCCCGGACGCGCAGGAGCCTCGTGACATGGGCGGAGCGCCGCACCTCGACCGTGTCGCCCTCGCGGATCGCCAGGTCCTCGCGTCCATCGGCGTTGAGGTACACGGACGCGCCGTTCGGCTGGATGTTCGTGTAGCGGATGACGGCGTCGCCGCGGAAGATGACCGGACGGCTCGAGAGGGTGTGCGGACAGATCGGCGTGAGGCAGAACGCCTCGAGGGAGGGATCGAGCACCGGACCGCCCGCCGAGAGGGAATAGGCCGTGGAGCCCGTCGGAGTCGCCGCGATCATGCCGTCCGCGCGGCAGGTCTCGAACCGGACGCCGCCGCAGAAGACGTCGAACGAAATGAGCCGGGAGACCGGGCCGTTCGTGAGCACGACGTCGTTGAGCACGGTGAAGGTGCCGCGGACCGATCCGCGCTCGTCCGTCACCTGCGCGTCGAGCATCATGCGCTCTTCGACGGCGTAATTCCCGGTGAGAAGGCGTTCGAGCAGGTGCAGCTCGCCGATCCCGATCTCCGAGAGGAACCCGACGTGCCCGTAATTGATCCCGATGATCGGAATGTCCCGCCCGAGGAGGCGATGGGAGGCTTCGATGATCGAGCCGTCCCCGCCGAGCACGAGGGCCGCGTCGCCGGATTCTCCCGTATAGGAGACCGCGCCGCCGAGATAGGAGAGGCGTTCGGCGTATTCCGGAAGGACGCCCACGCGGCATCCCTGGCCCGTCAGCCGGGACGCGATGGCGGCGATGCTCTCCTCCGGGATGGCCTTGACGGTGTTCGGTATGAGTAAGATGTTGGTGATCGGTTTCATGATTCATTCACTCTGCACGGCCTCCGCGGTCTCGCGCTCTCCGATCGAGCGGGGGATGCCGCGGACGGCCCAGACGAGAAATTCGGTATTACCGTCCCCGCCCCGTACGGGGGACTTCATGAGCCCCTGCGCGCCGAGACCGGCGGCATCGAGCGCGGCGAGGACCTTCCGGATCGCGGCGGTGTGCTGCTTTTTGTCCCGCACGATGCCGCCCCCGCCGAGCGCGTCCCGTCCGCATTCGAACTGCGGCTTGATGAGCCCGACGTACGCGGCGTCCGGCGTCATCACCGAGGTGAGCGCGGGGAGAACGAGCGTCTGCGAGATGAAGGAGAGGTCGAGGACCGCGAGCGAGACAGGCTCCGGGAGGATCGACGGATCGAGGGAGCGCGCGTTGACGCCTTCGCAGTTCACGACCCGCGGATCGGCGGCGAGGGCGGGGTCGAGCTGACCGTGGCCCGCGTCGATCGCCCAGACCTTTGCCGCGCCGTGCCGGAGAAGACAGTCGGTAAAGCCCCCGGTCGACGCGCCGATGTCCGCGCAGGCGAGCCCGCGGGGATCGATCCCGAACCGCTCGAGCGCGCCTTCGAGCTTCATGCCGCCGCGTCCGACGAAGGGATGCACCTCCCCCGTGACGGCGACCGCATCTTCCTCTGCGACGTCGTGCGACGCCTTCTGAACGGGCACGCCGTTGACCGTGACGAATCCCCCCGCGATGAGGGACTGCGCGCGGGTGCGGCTCTTTGCCAGGCCCAGCTCCGTGAGGCGCAGATCGAGTCTCATTTGTTCCGCCTGCTGAGCCAGAGGGCGAGATCGGCGAGGGCCTCGGAGCCTTCAAACCCCGCGACCGCCTCCCGGGCGTGACGGACAAGATCCTCCTCCGTCTTCCGCGCCTCATCGAGGGTCATGAACGCGAGGGCGGTTTTCTTTCCGTTCTTTTCGTCGCTCCCGACCTCCTTGCCGAGGGTCGCGGTGTCGCTCGTCACGTCGAGGATGTCGTCGTGGATCTGGAATCCGAGCCCGATCGCGTTCGCGTAGGCGGTGATCTTTTCGATGACGGCGGGATCGGCCTCGTCCGTCGCGGCGTAATAGCCGAGGAGGCAGGCGGCGCGGATCAGGGCGGACGTCTTGCCGTCGATCATCGCGCAGAGCTCGCCGTAGTCCTTCATCTCCGCCGCCATGTCGAGGGTCTGGCCGCCGACCATGCCGCGGGGACCGGCTTCTGCCGCGAGGGTCTTCACGGCGAGCCGGACGGATCCAGCGCTGACGTATGCGTTCGACGCGGCGCATTCAAAGGCGTAGGTCAGGAGCGCGTCACCCGCGAGCAGGGCCTCCGCCTCGCCGAAGCGGATGTGGCAGGAGGGCTTGCCCCGCCGGAGCGCGTCGTTGTCCATGCAGGGCAGATCGTCGTGGATCAGCGAATAGGCGTGGACGCATTCGAGCGCGCAGGCAAAGGGCAGGGCGGCCTGATTCGTCCCGCCGAAGAGTGTGCAGAACGCGATCACGAGATAGGCCCGGATGCGCTTCCCGCCGCCGAGGGTCGAATAGCGCATCGCCTCGCCGACGACCGTGTTTCCGGTGAAGGCAGGGGAGAGGGCACCCTCCAGCGCGTCCTCCGCGAGGGCAGCCGCCGTTTTCAGTTCGGCTTCGATATTGGTTTTGTAGTCCATCCGTCGCCTCCGTCAGGTCATGGGCGGCATGTCGCGCTCTTCGGCTGTGCCGTCCGGATTCAAAGAGAGGAGCTTCACCTTCTGCTCCGCCGTGTCGAGCCGCGCGTTGCAGAGCTTCACGAGCGAGACGCCCTCCTCGAAGAGCGTGAGCGACTCGTCGAGCGGCGCGGAGCCGGATTCGAGCGTGCGGACAATCTCCTCGAGCCGCGCGATCGCCGCCTCGAAGGTCATGCCTTCCAGCTTTTCTTTATTTTCTTCGTTCATTGTGAATCCTCCTTCACCTCGTCGACCGTGCAGACGGCCTCGCCGCCGACCGAGCGGAACGTCACCGCGTCACCCGGCTTCACGTCGTGGACCGAACGCACAAGCGCGCCGTCCGATTTGTAGACCGCCGAATAGCCCCGCGAAAGGGTCGCCATGGGATCGAGCGCGGAGAGCTTACCCGCCGCCTCGACGAGTCCCGCGCGTCCTGCCGCGATCCGGGATGATTCCGCGCGGCGCAGCCGGTCCGCCAGGGCGTCGAGCGTCACGCGGCGGTCGTCTACCGGGCTCATCGGCGAGCGCATCGGACGGGAATTCGCGAGGGAATCGAGCCGCTCGCGGTACAGGCGGATCTGGGACGAGAGGATCCCGGCTTCCCGTGCGATGAGGTTGGTGATTTTGCGTTTCAGCTCTGCCGTGTCCGGGACCGCGACCTCGGCGGCGGCGGACGGGGTGGGAGCGCGGAGATCGGCGGCGAAATCGCAGATCGTGAAGTCCGTCTCGTGTCCGACGGCGGAGATCACCGGGATCCGGGATGCCGCCACTGCCCGCGCGACCCGCTCGTCGTTGAACGCCCAGAGGTCCTCGAGCGAGCCTCCGCCGCGTCCGAGGATGATGACGTCCGCCGAGCCGGTCCGGTTGAAGTATTCGAGCCCGGAGACGAGCTGGGGCGGGGCGTCCGGTCCCTGCACGAGGGCGGGGTAAACGAGGATCTCCGCCGCGGGGAACCGCCTGCCCGTCACGTGGATCATGTCCCGTACCGCCGCGCCCATGGGGCTGGTGATGATGCCGATCCGCGCGGGGATCTTCGGCAGGGGACGCTTGCGCTCGGGGGAGAAGAGCCCCTCGGCCTCGAGCTTGCGCTTGAGCTGCTCGAACGCCACGTAGAGCGCGCCGACGCCGTCCGGCTCCATGGTGTCGCAGTAGATCTGATACACGCCGTCGCGGGTGAACGCGGAGAGATGACCGCGCACCGTGACCTTCATGCCGTCCTCCGGCAGGAATTTCAGGCGCGAGGCGGCGGAGCGGAACATGACGGCTTTCAGCTGGCTCGCCTCGTCCTTCAGCGTGAAATAAAAATGCCCCGTCGCGTAGTGATTCTTGAAATTGGAGATCTCGCCGCGCACCGTCAGGTTCTGCAAAATCGGGGATGAATCGATCATCCGCTTGACGAATTCGTTGAGCTGGGTGACCGTCAGCGCCTCCGGGGCGGCCCTCGGTGTCTTCGAGGAATAGTAGATTTCAGCCACGGCGCATCGCCTCCTGCGTCAGCCACGCGATCCCCGCGGCGTTGTCCGACGAATAGACCGCGTCGGCAAACATCCCGTACTGCCCGAGGGTCCGCCGCACGGTGCGCGAGCTCATGACGCCGCCCGCGTAGATCACGGGGCGCTTCCCGCAGCGTTCAAAGGCGTTCTTCGTCATTTTCTCCAGCGTGCGGGCGATGAAATCGAGCACGAAGAGCGACACCGCCGCCCGGTCTCCCGTCTCCTCCCAGAGCGCGGCGGCCCGGTTTTCGAGGCCCGAGAGATTGCACCGCGTCCCCTCGACCGAGACCTGTGCGCGGACCGGCTTCATCCCGGCATCCAGCGCGTCCAGCGCGGCGGAGTCGAGCGCGGGACCCGCCGGGAAGGGAAATCCCATCATCACCCCGGCACGGTCGACAGCCTGCCCCGCGTTGATGTCCTTCGATCCGCCGATCTCCTCGATCTCGAAGATCCTTGACCCGCCGGGCTTCACGAGCAGAAGGTCCGTGGTCCCGCCGGAGACGTGGAACGCGAAAAAAGGCTCCGCGAGCAGCGCGTCCCGGTCCGCGGATTCGTTTTGGCAGGCCGAGGTGAGCGCCGCCATGACGTGCCCGGCCTGATGCGAGAAGCGGAAGAGCGGCACGCCGAGCGCGTTCGCCGTCATCTCTGCCGCGGATACGCCCGCGAGAAAGCACGGCATATACGATCCCTCCGCGTCGCGCGGGGACACCGATACGCCGACGGCCTCGACGGGATCGTCCGGATGCGCCCGAAGGACCTCGCCGACCTGACGCGCCGCCTCCGGGAGTCCCTTCACATGGTGAAAGACCGCGTCGCTCTGGCGGAGTCCGCGCTCGCCTTCCCGGACGGGCAGGGGGATCTTCGCGTTGAGAAGCGGCCCGCCCTCCCGGGAGATCAGCGCGGCGGAGGTCGTATAGTTGCTCGTGTCGATCCCGAGGATCATGATTCAATGAGCCCCCGCTCGCGGGCGATTTTATTCAGAATTCCGTTGACGAATTTCGGCGCGCTGTCCTCGTCGTAGAGCTTGATGAGCTCGAGGGCCTCGTTGATCGCGGCCTTCGCCGGGACGTCCGCCTGCGTCATTTCGTAGACCGCCATGCGGAGCACGGAGCGCGTCGCCGTGGACATGCGGGCAAGCTTCCAGTTGTCGCTGGCGGCCTCGATCTCGCAGTCGAGGGCGGGCAGGGACGCGCAGACGCCGAGGAAGACTTCTTTTACATAATCGGCGCTGGGTTCTTCGGCGTTTTCGGTATAATCGGTATAGTAGGTCCCGGGATCGGCGTCCCGGTCAAATTCCTTCGCAAAGAGGAGCTTGAAGATCAGTTCCCGGCATTCGTGGCGGGACAGCTTTTTATTCTCAGACATGGCACACTCCGTTGTGGTTCCGTCCCGGGGATTCTACCCGGACAATTCCTGTATATTATACTATAATTATTCGTTCCTGTCAATCGATATTCATTCATTTACGGTGAGAATTTTATGCATTTTCCGCGCATTTCTTTTGTCACTCCGTCATTTTCGCGCGGGAATTCACAGAGGCCCCTTGAAAATTTCATGTTTCCGCGGTACAATAAAGAAACTGAATACAAAACGGGGGATCGCCATGAAATATCTCACCGCCGCCCGCCGCGTCCTCACCCGGGCCTGCGTCTTTTATACCGTCCTCATCACCGCCGCGTACTTCCTCGGAGCCTCGGTCAACGCCGCATGGCTCCCCACCGTCCCGACGGTCGTCTCGCTTCTCTGTTTCGCCCTGTGGCTCGGCCTCTCGGCGGAGTTCCTCGCGTCGGATCTGCTGACCGCGCCGATCCGGGTGATCCTGCACTTCGCCGCGACGTTTCTGCTCTTTTATCTGACGTTCCTCCGGCTCGGCGGGTATCTCAAAAACGGCGGCTCGCTCTTCACGGCGGCGGCGGTCTACGTCTTCGTGTACGCCGTGTGCGCCGTCGTCGTACTGCTCGTCAGATGGCTGACGGCGGAGGCGGAGACGAAAGGGAAGCCCTACCGGAGCCTCTTCGACGCGCGGGAGGAGGGAAAGAAAGACGGCGAGTATGAACCGCAGTTCGGAGACAAGCGGGAGGAGCGGCGGAGATGACGGAGCTCTGCGTCATCGCGCGGATCCGGACGGATTTCCCGGAGAAATTCGGCCTGCCGCGTCAGAGCGGGATCGTCCCGGAGCTCACGGGTACGGTGGTCTTTGAGGAGGAATACCGGGTGCCGGACGCTCTGCGCGGGATCGAAGGCTTCTCCCATCTCTGGCTCCTCTGGGGCTTCTCCGACGGCTTTTCCTCCCGGAACGAACGAAAGGCCCGCTGGTCGCCGACGGTGCGTCCGCCGCGGCTCGGGGGGAATATGCGGATGGGTGTCTTCGCGACGCGCTCGCCGAACCGCCCGAACCCGATCGGGCTGACGGTCGTGCGCCTGCTCGGCGTGCGGCGGGATCCCTCCCTCGGGACGGTCCTCGACGTCGGCGGGATCGACATGACGGACGGGACGCCGATCTACGACATCAAGCCGTACCTGCCCTTCGCCGACGCCGTCGGAGACGCGGTCGGAGGCTTCGCGGACGCGCTCGACGGGGACCGGCTCAGAATCGAGGATCCGGACGGGGTGCTCTCCCGCCTGCCGGAGGAGAAGCGCGGACCGCTCGTCTCCGTTCTGCGCGGGGATCCCCGGCCGTCCTACCGACGCGATGACGGGGAGCGGGAATATGGCTTCCCCTATGCCGGATTCGAGATCACCTTCCGCGTGCGGGGGGACACGCTGATCCTCTGCAGCGTAAAGCCCGTCGGATGAACAAACAAAGAAAGCCTCGGAAACGGAATCTCCGCTTCCCGGGCTTTTTCTGTGCTGCCGCAGGCCGACGAAAAAACCGCCGGATCCTCCGTGCGGGAAGATCCGGCGGCATGAGTGTCTTGTGAAAACCTCAGTCGGTGAGGCAGGCGTCGAGGTGCGCTTCAATGTCCGCGCGGTTCATGCCGCGTCCGATGAACACCAGCTTGATCATGCGGTCGCCGTACACCGGGTCCCAGGTTTCCTTCGCGTCGGGATAGCGCTTCAGAAGCTCCTTCTGCTCCTTCTTCGGCGCGGAGGCGATGAAGAGGCCCGCCTGCTGCTCGGAGATCTGGCGTCCGGCCTGCTCGAGGATGTACGCCATGTCCGGGTCCTCGCGGTACCAGACCATGCCCTTCGTGCGGATGACGCCCGGGAACCAGTCCTCGCAGAGCGCGTCGAGCGCGGGGAGGCAGAACGGCTTGCGGCGGTAGTACACGAAGGTCTCGATGCCGTATTCCAGCACCTCGGGGTTCTCGTGCTCTTCGGGATGCTCCATCGCGTCGACCCACGCGGCGGAATTGAGCGCGGCGTCGAGGTCGAAAAGACCGGTGTTGAGCAGCTTCGTGATCGGCAGGTCGCAGTTCTTGGCCTCGTAGATCACGGCGTCCTTCTGGAGACCGCGGACGATCGCGCGCAGCTCCTTCAGGTCCTCCTCGGAGACGAGGTCGGCCTTGTTGAGAATGACGGTGTTGCAGAATTCGAGCTGCTGGATGAGCAGGCTCTCGACGTCGTCCTCGTCGATCTCCTCCGCGAGGAGCTTCTTGCCGTCGTCGAACTCGTCGCGCATGCGGGCGGCGTCCACCACGGCGACGATGTTGTCGAGCACGAGGGGCGTGCGGCTGTCCGCGCTCTCCTCACAGATCATCGCGATGGTCTGGGCGATCGGGAGGGGCTCGCAGATGCCGGAGGCCTCGATCACGATGTAGTCGAACTTGCCGGAGGCCGCGAGCTTGCGCAGACCTTCCGCGAGGTCGTCCTTGAGCGTGCAGCAGATGCAGCCGTTCATGAGGGGAACCATGTCGTTCCGCTCGACCGCGCCGGCCTTTTCGATCAGGGAGGCGTCGATGTTGACCTCGCCGATGTCGTTGACGATCACGGCGGCACGGATGCCGTCGGTGTTCGCGAGGATGTGGTTGAGAAGGGTCGTCTTGCCCGCGCCGAGATAGCCGGTCAGAAGGGCGATTTTTACGGTTTTCTTCATAATTTGAATGTTCCTTTCGGGGCTTTAAAAAATCTCACCCCACATTTTAGCACGTTCGGGAGGGATTGTCAAGGCTTATTTCCGCCCGCTTCCCGGAGTGTTTACATTTTGCACACGGTTTGATTCTTGATTCTTTTCCCCGAATGCGGTATCATACAAAAAAAGAGCGGATCCGACTTTATTCTGCCTGTTTCGACAGCCTCGCGGACCGCTTCCGGAAAACCGTTACGGGAGGGATCGGGCATGATCCGTACTTTGAAAAATAAGCATTCCGTCATCCTGCTCGCCGCGATCGCGGTGGTCATCCTCTGCATCGCCGCGGTGGTGATCTGGGGGACGACGGTCGGTGCGGCGGATACCGCGACAGCCGAAGTTCCGGCGTCTTCTCAGACGGCGCAGAAGGATCCCGGGGCTGGCGGGAAGATCCTCGATGTGGAGCGGGAGATCCTGATCAAAAACGTCAGCGAGGGCATCCACGACATGGGGCTCCTCGTGACGCAGGAATACTACTTCACGGACGCCGTCACGCAGTCCAAGGTCAAGACCTTCTTCAACATTCCCCTCGGCTTCACCGAGACGACCTACGTCGCGACCTATGACGGCGTCGTGACCGCGGGGATCGACTTCACGCGCGTCGGGGTGGACATCGATATCCACGACAAGACCGTCACCGTGACGATGCCCGAGGCCGAGATCCAGAGCGTCGACGTCGATCCGAACAGCTTCGTGCTCTATTCCGAGAAAAACGGCCTCGGCAATCCGCTCTCGATCTCGGATTTCAACGGCTCCATCGTGGAGCTGGAGAACAAGGCGAGGAACCGCGCGCTCGAACGCGGCCTGCTCGATCAGGCACAGGAGAACGCGCGCCGCGTTGTCGGCAATTTCATCGGCGGCTTCCTCGATCTGACGAAATATGACATCCTCTGGGAGACGGAATAAGGAGGCCGCGCATGGAAAAACGACTCGTTAAAATCCTCATCTCCCTGCTGCTCGTCCTGCTCGCCGTCCTCTCCTGCTTCGTCGTAGCGAGGATGTGCGACGATTCGACGCTTAACCGCAGGCTCTCGGAATCCATCGACGAGAAGACCGCGACGGTCATGAAGCTCACCTCCGCGTCCGCCGTCGCCTCTGCCGGCATCTCCGCGATCCCGGGCGACACCGCTACGCCGATCGCCGAGAAGCTCGCGGATCTGACGGGGTATTTCCTCATCGTGCTGAGCGTTCTGTACACCGAAAAGGCGCTGCTCTCCATGCTCGGCGCGGCGGCCTTCAAAATCCTCGTTCCCATCGCGTGCGCAGCGGGGATCGCGGGCGTCTGGTTCTGGGGACGCGGCAAGCTCCTCGCCCGGAAGCTCGCCCTGTTTGCCATTGCCATCGCCGTCGCCATTCCCGCGAGCCTTCTTGTCTCCGACGGGATCTACGAGAACTATTCCGCGCGCATCGACGAGACCCTCGCCTCCTCCGAAGAGCTGAACGAGGAGACGGCGCCCCTCGCCCAGGCGAACCGGGATGAATCGATCGTCCAGACCATCCTCGCGCGGCTGTCCGAAACGGCGGCGAGCCTCGCGGACAAGGCGGCGCAGCTGCTCAACCGCTACGTCGAA
Source organism: uncultured Ruminococcus sp. (assembly GCA_902783705.1). Lineage (GTDB taxonomy): Bacteria > Bacillota > Clostridia > Oscillospirales > CAG-272 > UMGS1696. The sequence continues at coordinate 5,415 of CACZSA010000120.1, read as the reverse complement.
TCCGTGGCGATCCTCATTGTGACGAGCTGCATCCTGCCGTGTCTCGGGCTCGTGCTCATTCTCTGGCTCACGAAAACGCTCTTCGGCGTCGACGTGATCGCCCGTGCGAAAGAAGCCGCCCGCCCCGTCCGCGAACCCGGCGCGCATCCCGGAGAGGACGGACGCCGCGGCGCATGAAGAATTCACAAAAAGTTTCGGGCTGATTTCTTGTAAATCCGCCCCGCTTGCGCTATCCTATCGGTATCACAGAGAGGACGCAGAGGTATGTTCGGTTATGTCAGGCCGCTTACGGCGGAACTCAAGGTCTCCGAGGCGGAACGCTACCGCGCGCTCTACTGCGGCCTCTGCCGCGCGATGGGGCATGAAACCGGGCAGCTCTCCCGCCTCACGCTCTCCTATGACTTCACCTTCTTCGCCGCCGTGCGGATGATCCTCGAAGGAGCCGAACCCGCCTTTACACCCATGCGGTGCCCGGCGCATCCCATGTCGAGGAGGCTGACGGTGGAGCCGCATCCCGTGCTCGCGTTCTCAGCCTCGCTCTCCGCCGCCATGGCGGACGCAAAGACCGACGACGACCTCGCCGACGAGCGGGGCGTATCCCGCGTGAAGCCGATTCTCCGCAAGCCCTTCACCGCCTCCATGTCCCGCCGCGCGGCGAAGCGTCTGCCCCCCGATACCGACCGGGAGATCGCCGATCGTCTGGCCCTCCTCGGCGAGGCGGAGCGGGCGGGATGTCCCTCGCTCGACGAGACGGCTGGACTCTTCGGCGGCCTGCTCGGCTTCCTCTTCGCCCTCGGGCTGGACGGGGAGCGGGCGGATCTCGCGTCGAGGATCGGGGAAGCCGTGGGACGGTTCGTCTACCTCTGCGACGCGGCGGACGATCTGCCCGACGACGTGCGGCGCGGACGCTACAATCCCCTCGCCGCCGGATGGGGTCCCCTCGCGCTCGAGGACGGGCGGCTTTCCCCGCTTGTGAAGGAGAGTCTCCGGACCTCGGCGCCGATCGGGCTGGAACCTCTCGGCGAGGCGGTCGGGGCGCTCGATCCCGGACACGTCTTCACCCCCATCGTAAAGAATATCGTTTATCTCGGACTCCCGGCATCCCTCGGACGCGTTCTCGACGGCCGATCGGCACGGACGCGCGGCGGGATATCCGGAAAGGAAGGTTTATGAAGGATCCCTATCAGGTGCTCGGCATCCCCCGCAGCGCCTCGGATGAAGAGGTCAAGCGGGCCTACCGCAACCTCGCCCGGAAATGGCACCCCGACAACTACGCCGGATCGGCGCAGGCTGCGGGGTACGAGGAGATCATGAAGGAGATCAACGAAGCCTACGACGCGATCCAGAAGGAACGCGCGGGCGGCGGCTCCCAGTACTCCGGCGGCGGAACGCAGTCCTCCTATTCGAGCTATACGTCCGCGGGCACGACCTCCTTCCAGCAGGTCCGCGAGCTCATCGCGAAGGGGAGCTACGCGGAGGCCAAGCTCATCATCGACTCCACCCCGCCTGCCGACCGCGGCGCGGAATGGAACTATCTCATGGGGTGCCTGCTCTCCTACGCGGGGCAGTATTACGACGCGATGCGCTATATCGAGATCGCGTGCTACCTCGACCCGCAGAACGAGGAATACCGCGAGGCGAAAATGCGGATGCAGCGGCGCAGCTCCGATTACGGGAGCGTCTACCGCACGAACACGGACGCGGGCGAGTGCGACCTCTGCGGGACGTGCTCGACCCTGATCTGCTGCGACACCTGCTGCGAATGCATGGGCGGCGACCTCATCCGGTGCTGCTGAACCGAAACCCTACCACGGAGGCATCATGTCCGATAAATCCCTGACGCAGAAAATCGCGCTCTGCGGCGTCTTTGCCGCTCTGTGCCTCGTCTTTCTCTGGATCGGCGGGATGACCCTGCTCGATCTCTCCATCCTCGTCGTCGTCTCCCTCATGACCATGCTCCTCGTGATCGAAGCGGGGGAGAAAATGGCGTGGATCTACGCGGCGGCGACGGGCGTGCTCGCGCTTCTGCTCCTCCCCTCGAAGCTCTACGCGGTCGAATACATCCTCTTCGCCGCGGTCTACCCGATCATGAAGCTGCATTTCGAGCGGCTCCGGGCGCTCTTCGCCTGGCCCGTGAAGATCTCCTTCCTCGATTCGATGCTTCTCCTCTGCATCGTGCTCGCCGAGCATGTTTTCATGGCGGGGGACGACTATTTCGCCCTGAACTGGATCACGATCGGCGTTGGCACCCTCTTCTTCATCCTGTACGACATCACGATGACCCTGTGCATCTCTCTCTACATCGTCAAACTGCGCAAAAAGCTGGGCTTCGGACGCCGGAAGTAAGGGCAATATCATAAAAAATGCGCCGTTTCGTTGACAACGGCGCTTTTCATATAGTATAATAATATAGATAAGCAGGCGCATTGCCGCCTGAGGACGGCTTGAGTGGAGGAGGACCGATATGACATTCCGAAAATGGACCGCGCTGGCGCTGGCGATGCTGGCCGCTCTGAGTCTCCTCGCCTGTTCCGCGCCGGATGCGGAAGAGGCCGAGACTCCCTCGGTCACGCTGACGGCGGACATGCTCAAAAAATACACCATCGTCCGCAGCGACCTCGCGGACTATCCGCTGACCCGGTGCGCGATGGACGTGCGCGAGGCGGCGGAGGCGGCGGGCTGCAAGATGACGCTCACGACCGACTTCTGGCGCGAGGGCATCTCCAGCTTCCAGATCCTCGATACGGAGGTCCTCGTCGGCGAGACGAACCGCCCGGAGACCGCCGAATTCCTCGATTCCCTCGCCCCGTGGCAGTGGGGCTACGCGCTCGTCGGCACGAAGATCGTCATCGCGGGGCATGACCTCGAAGGGACGAGAGCTGCCGTGGACGCGTTCATCGAGCGGATCATCGGGCGCGAGCCCTTCCGCTTCTCCGACACGGACCGCTTCGTGTACGGCGACGTCCTCGAAGGCACCGGACCCGTCACGGGCATCCTCGCGCTCGACACCGAAGAGACGGGGGACGCACTTGCCGGGACCGTGAAGAACGCGCTGGAGAAGCATCCTGACACCGCAATCATCGTCCTGCGCTCCCCGTATCGCGAAGATGACGACGGAGCGGCGGAGATCCCCGAGGGCTATGCCGCGGGCGCGGATGAGAACGACGGCGAGCATCGCACGCGCATCCTTTTCCGCACGGAGAGCTACACCTTCTCCTCCGGCGACGCGCTTTCTCTGCTGAACTACCCGAACCTCACGCCCGCCGAGCGCGGATCGCTGGTCTACACGGTCCTGCGCAGCCGGGAGACGGGAGACAAGGCAGTCTATGCTTCGGCGGTGCTTCCTCCGGACGCGTCTGCCGGGACAAGGCTCCGCGTCGTCGAGGGCTTCCTCGGGCACACGGGCTCGATGCCGGCGGTGATCGTCGGGATGGGCCTCGGACTGGACGGAAAGAACGTGACGACCGAGGCGGATTTCATGCGCTTCGGGTATGCGGCGGCGATCCGGCTGGCGACGGAGAAGGACGGGGAGGAGAATCCCTCCGTGTCCCTGTTCCTGCCGTATGAGGACCTGACCGCGGACGCCGTCTCGAACGGGGAGGACGGCTCCCTCTGGATCGGCGTGCAGAGGACGAAGAGATAAGAAACGGCTAATAGAATTTCAAGATCAAGAATTCAGACAAGCAACGGAGAGTGAAGCTATGCTCAAAAGTATGACGGCGTTCGGACGCGCGAGGAGAATGTCCTCGGACGGCGCGCTCGACATCACGGCGGAGATCCGCTCCGTCAATTCCCGCTATCTCGACGCGACGGTCCGGATGTCCCGGCAGGTCGCGCATCTGGAGGACAAGGTCAAGGCATACCTTGCCGAGGCCGGGATCACCCGCGGAAAGGTGGAGGTCTACGTGGGCGTGGACGTCCTCGAAACACGCGGGCTCGAGGTCCTCGTCGATCACGAAGCCGCAAAGTCCTACATCGCCGCGCTCGAGGACCTGCGCGACACGTTCGGCCTGAAGGACGACATCTCCGTGATGCGCGTCGCTGCGAACCGGGACCTCTTCACGACGAAGAAGCCCGAGGAGGACGACGAGCGCGACTGGGCAGAGATCCGCACGGTCCTCGCCGAAGCGGTCCGCGGCTTCACCGAAATGCGGGCGAAGGAAGGGGAGAACCTCTGCGCTGACCTGCTCTCGAAGATCGAAAACCTCGAGGCCATGGCGGCGAAGGTCAAGACGCTCTCCGAGGCGGACATCGCGGGCTACCCGGCAAAGCTCGAGGCGCGGATCCGTCAGTTCCTCGCGGACTTCGATGCGGAGGCGTCCGAGCAGCGCATCCTGACCGAGGCGGCGATCTTCGCGGACAAGGCGGCGATCGACGAGGAGCTGGTCCGGCTCGCGTCGCATTTCAAGGCGTTCCGGGAGATCCTCTCCTCCGACGAGGCGGCGGGCCGCAAGCTCGACTTCCTCGTGCAGGAGATCAACCGCGAGACCAACACCATCGGCTCGAAGGCGGGGAACGCGGAGATCGCGCACCTCGTCGTGGACATGAAGACCGAGATCGAAAAGATCCGCGAGCAGATTCAGAATCTGGAGTAAGCATGAAATTCGTAAACGTGGGCTTCAACAACATGATCAACGCCGAGCGGGTCATCGCGGTCATATCCTCCGACTCCGCCCCGGCGAAGAGGCTGATTCAGGACGCGAAGGACACGGGCCGCGCCATCGACTGCACCTCGGGAAGAAAGACCCGGAGCGTCGTCATCATGGACTCGGACCACATCGTCCTCTCCGCGATCCAGAACGAAACGATCTCCGGACGGCTGAACGGCGCGTCCGACGAGGAAACGGAAGGAGACGGCGGCGATGAGTGAACATCGGGACGCGATGGAGAGAACGGCGGGCATGGTGCTCGTGATTTCCGGCCCGTCCGGCAGCGGCAAGGGCACGGTCATCGGCATTCTGCGCGCGCTCTGCCCGAACCTCGGCCTGGCGGTGTCCGCAACGACGCGGGGCATGCGCGAGGGCGAGGCCGAAGGGGTCAACTACTACTACAAGACCCGCGAGGAATTCGAGAAGCTGATCGAAGACGGCGGCGTGCTCGAATACACGATCTACAACGGCAACTACTACGGGACTCTCAAGAGCGAGGCCGAGCGGATCCTCGACGCGGGGCAGGACCTCGTGCTCGAGATCGAGGTCGACGGCGCGGGCCAGATCAAGCGGCTCATGGGAGACCGGGCGACGACCGTCATGCTGATCGCACCCTCCGGGGAGGAGCAGGAGAGACGCCTGCGCGGTCGCGGGACCGAGGCGGAGGATGTGATCGCCGCGAGAGTCCTCCGCGCGCGGGAGGAGATCAAAGAAGCTCCGAAATACGACTATGTGGCGGTGAACGAGACCGACCGCGCCGAGGAAT